>JANORH010000244.1:0-4260 GCA_031415215.1 Alphaproteobacteria bacterium
GCGAAGAAGTGCCCCATGGTCTGCTGGCGCAGGTCCAGATCCAGCACGGCGACCTTGGCGCCGCCATGCAACAAGGCGGTGACGATGTGGATGGCCAGGGTGGATTTCCCCGCGCCGCCCTTCTCGTTGCCGACCACGATGACACTGGCCTGGCCCATGACGATCCGCTCCTCGATTATCGGCGATCAGGCCGACTCAGTTGGGGCTTAAATGACCCCCTGTGACGGGGGGCCGTCAACGCGGG
The DNA here is from genome assembly GCA_031415215.1 of Alphaproteobacteria bacterium. Taxonomy (GTDB): domain Bacteria; phylum Pseudomonadota; class Alphaproteobacteria; order Caulobacterales; family Caulobacteraceae; genus Phenylobacterium. Next base: position 245 of record JANORH010000244.1, read on the forward strand.
ATCGCGAGGGCGACGGGTGGACTTGCGCACGGGGTCTGGCCATAAGCCGCGCCATGTCCACAAGCATGCCCATTGTCCGCACCACAGCCGACCTGAGAGCGCAGGTTGGCAAATGGCGCGAGGCGGGCCGGACCGTTGGGTTTGTGCCGACGATGGGGGCGCTTCACGACGGACATCTGTCCCTGATCCGCTTGGCCGCAGCGCGTGCCGACCAGGTCGTGGCCAGCATCTTCGTCAATCCGACCCAGTTTGCGCCACACGAGGATTTTGACACCTATCCCCGCGATGAGGCGCGCGACATCGGCTTGCTGGCGAGCGCCGGATGCAACCTCCTGTACGCGCCAACGGTGGCCGAGATGTACCCGACCGACGCATCCACCACCGTCACGGTGAGTGGGGTTTCAGAGCCGCTGGATGGTCAGGCGCGGCCCGGTCATTTCGCGGGGGTGGCGACCGTGGTCTGCAAGCTGCTGAACCAGTGTGCGCCCGATCTAGCCGTGTTCGGCGAGAAGGATTTCCAGCAGCTGCAGGTGATCCGGCGACTGGTGCAGGATCTGGATATCCCCGTGGAGATCGTGGGTGGCCCGACGGCGCGCGCGACAGACGGCCTGGCCCTGTCGTCGCGCAATGCCTATCTGACGCCCGAGGAGCGGGAGATCGCACCCAGGCTCAATCAGGTGCTTGGTGAAGCTCTGGGCCGTCTTCGCGCTGGAGCCGGGGTCGAGGCGACGGAAGCGTGGGCGACGGCGGACCTGCTGGCTGCCGGGTTCAAGTCCGTGGACTATATAGAGGCGCGCATGCCGGACACTCTGACCAGACTGGGCCCTGGCCCCGCGTCCGGCACGATCCGGGTGCTTGTCGCCGCGCGACTGGGACGCACCCGCCTCATCGACAATATCGGGGACTGATCGTCAACAACGATCGCACAGCGACGCACACCGGGGGGCGGGTGCCCTATGCATCAGCTAACGAGACTTCAGGCGGCCAATCGGCGGCGCCGCAACATTGATCCCGCAATCCCAAATCCGGAGATCAAGAGCGCCCACGAGGTAGGTTCGGGCACCGCCGCTCCCTGGGCTATGTTGTTGTTCAGAAAACCCGCACCGACGGAGTCCTGTGTACCTGCGAGAAAGGTGTTCTGCTCATCATATTGAACGGAGAACGTATGGGTTGCGTCCAGGAAGCCGCCCCGGTTCGATATGGCCTGTAGCGTGGCAAACACAACGAAGCTGTCGCCCTGATTGAGCCTGATCGCTCCACCACTGCATCTGCTCGAAAGACCGATATTGACGGTGTGCTCGCCAGCCTGAACGCCAGATGAGTTGTAACCGCCAGCCGCAAGCGCACCCGAGGCACAGTCTGCAAAGCTCGACGAAACGTTGGAAATGATCTGTTGGCCAGTGCTGGATGGATTGACCAGACTGGTCAGATCCGAAACTCTCATCAGGCCAAACGCCACATTCAAGCCGCCGTCACCGGCGAACTCGTTGGCCTGAAAAGGCCCCGCGACATCGCCCGATGTGAAGAAATGCAGTTGGCCGCTGATGGCCAGGTCGATGGCAGTGGCACCTTGGTAGGTAAAGCTTTGGAAAGCTGTCACGCTGGCACCCGTCCGGGTCTCTGCGCCCGCCACAGATCCGGCCTTGACAGTTGGCAGGTAGTCCGCGCCGAAGCTGGCCGCAACTGAGCCTGATGCACCGTTGTTCAGCGATAAGGTTGAACTTGAAAGCCCCTGGCCATAGCCGCCAAAGTATTGATGCGGCTGCAGCCTATTGAGGCCAATACTGCAGGCGGTCGGTCCTGCGGGACATAGGCGATTTGTGATGATCCCACCGGATCCCTGAACGACGGCGGCCTGTACCGGAGCGGACAACATCGCGAGCAACAGCGTCGCTGATGCCACACCCACCGCCACTTTGGGCAAGCGTACAGTTGCTTCACAAATACCCACTTTTTAACCCCCCAAAAGGACTTCGCTTGGATTACACTCCATCATACTTCCATCTGCTGACGTTGTTTGAAAGTGAATTCTCCTGCAAGGCGAACGAGTTGTATGAAGGTAATCAGCAGTTGCATTTTACATATTGATTTCGAAGAATATTCCTCTGCAACTAAAAATTGAGAAAACTCAAGTATTGATATATTGAACACGCTACCAGGCCCCGGCCTCGCGGAGTTGCCGCGCCAGGTCCTCGGGGACACCGTCGAACGCGTCCAGATCGAGGTCCGGCGGTGCGTCCTGCGGGTCCAGATAGCGCCAGCCCTGAAACGCCCGGCGCGGCGTCGGGGCGACGCGGACGATCTGGTCGTTGACCGTCACCTCGCAGCGGGCGGTGGCCCCCTCGCCCACCCGGTCGACCGCCAGAATGGATTGCCGACACAGGATCACGCCCTTGAAGACACGATAGAGGGAGCCGCCGTCGACCAGCTCATCGGCCCGCTTCGGCGTCATACGGGTGTTCATGATCCAGGGCTGATCGGTGCCTCGGTAGGACGCGTGCCAGGCCACCATGTCTTCGATTGTCGACGCGCCAACCACCAGCTTGATCATGTGTAGACCCATAGCCCCCGCATAGAGGCGCGACGGTGCCAAGGAAAGCCCACCAGGGTCGTAGCCGCGGGCGAAAGACGGGGCTAGGCTCGCGGGCGTGCCGAAGCTGCCTGACATCCCCGCTGATTCGGTGCTGGCGCGACTGTTCCGGCACCCGCGCATCCAGGCCGAGACCATCTGGTTCTCGGTGCCGGGTGGCCAAAAGCTGTTCGGGCACGGCGATGTCTCGGACGAGCTGTTTATCGTGCGCACCGGGCGCCTGGGCGCGTTCCGCCGCGAGGACGGGCAGGAGCCGAGCTTTCTGGGCATCATCAGGCCGGGCGAACCGGCGGGTGAAATGGCCCTGATCGCCGGGGTCCCGCATTCCGCCGACGTCTATGCCCTGCGCGATTCCGAAGTGTTCGCGGTCCCGAAGGACGTGTTCTTCGAGGCCTGTGACGCCGACGCGGCGGTGATGACCGAACTGGCGCGGCTGATGATCCTGCGCAGCCGCCAGACGGCCCGGCGCGGGCCGGTCGGTGATCCGGCGGTGTTCGGCTTTGTGGCGGTCGGCCGCCCGGGTCCGATACGGCCGCTGGTGGAGCGGCTGGAGCGGGAAATCGAGGCTCTGGGCTATCAGGTGACCACCGTCGGTGCCGAGGCCGCCACGGCGCCCACCGAGTGGTTCTCAGAGGTGGAACGGGTCCACGACTATGTCCTCTATGTCGCCGAACGCGACGAGACGGTCTGGGCGCCGTTTGTGCCCCGGCTGGTGGACCGGCTGTTCCAGGTGGCCCGGGGCGACCGCCCGCCGCTGGTGGAGGGTAGCTTGCCCGGTGCCGCCACCCTGCGAGAACAGGGTCTGGTCGACCTGTTGTTGATCCAGCCCGCGGGTCTGGAGCGCCCGTCAGGCTCGGAGGGCTGGCTGGACGCCACCGGGGCCACGCGGGTGTTCCATACAAGGCGGGGTCATGCGCCGGACTTCGAGCGGCTGGCCCGCATCATCACGGGTCAGTCGGTGGGGCTGGTGCTCTCGGGCGGCGGCGCGCGGGCTTATGCCCACGCGGGTGCGATCAAGGCCCTGAGAGAGCGTGGTGTGCCGGTGGATTTCGTCGGCGGGTCATCGATGGGGGCCATCGTCGCCGCCGGCATCGCCATGGGCTGGGACCAGACCGAGATGGACCGCCGCCTGCACGAGGCCTTTGTCGACACCAGCCCGCTTGACGACATCGCCCTGCCCCTGCTGGCCATGACCCATGGGGTGAAGGTCACCGAGCGGCTGCACACCCACTTTGCCGAGACCCAGATCGCTGACCTGTGGCTGCCATTCTTCTGCCTGTCGTCGAACCTGACCACGGGGGCCTATCAGCTGCATCGCCGGGGGTCGCTGCGCCATGCCCTTAGGGCCAGCATTGCCCTGCCCGGCGTGATGCCGCCGGCCACCGACGGCCAGAACGTGCTGGTCGACGGCGCGGTGATGAAGAAC
>JANORH010000245.1:0-4140 GCA_031415215.1 Alphaproteobacteria bacterium
CTCCTTGCCGGGATCGCTGCGCGCGATCCAGATATCGAGCGAACCGTCGGGGTTTTTCCGGAGGCCCGGCGTCCGGTCGCCGATCGAGTACCGCTGGATCGGGTTATCAACCAGGAAGAACTGTCCCTGCGGCGTCGCCTCGTACAACGTCAGGGACCAGAACCCGTCGACAGGCGGCATCTGATCGGCGTCGAAGTGCAGGCGGTAGGGTCCCGGACCGGTGATCATCCGACCCTGGTCGCCGACCGGTTGCATGTACATCGCCTCGGCCGGGGGCAGCGCTGCCAGTCCCGCCAGGGCGACGGCAGCGCGGAAGGTGTAGTCCTGATTGTAGAAACCCAACGTGCCACGGGGATAGGTCCAGCCCTGCGTCGCCCCCCCGGGCCGCAAGGTGGCCAGCAATCGCCGGGCCTCGGCGACGCCAGCCTCGATCTGGGACATCTCCACAGCACCGAACCGCTTCGGGTCGAACCCGCCCTCAGCTGTCAGGCCCAGCGGCGCAATACGGGCGAACAGCGCCCCATCGGTGGCTGGCGGCAGATCGGACCGCAGCAATTGCGCAACCGAGGCGAAATACTCGGCAGCTGGTGCTTCGCGTGCAGCCGAGGTCGGCGGTGGCGTCCCCGCCGGGCCGCTCAGGACAAGACCCTTCTGAACCGCATGCACCGCCGCCAGATCCTGAGGCCCGTCCACCAACGTCCGCGCCAGCAGCCACCCGTGCGGCGTCGCCAACCGCACCACATCGGGGCCAGAACCCGTCTGGCCCGGTCCAACGATGGTAAAGCGGCCACCCGCCCCACCCGAGGTTCGCGTGCCCAGGACGAAGTCGTTGTCGGTATAGAAATTCATCCCCGCCACCGAGATATAGCGCTCGCCCGTGGGCGGCACGGTCAAGGTCACCGGCCCCCGGGTCAGGTCCAGCCAGGCGCTGGAATAGAGCGTGTCATTGTTTGGCGCAGTCACGGCGCGCGACTGTGGGCCGGCGAGCTGGCGGGTATGGCCAAAACGATTGAGCCCGGCGGGCTGACCACCGCGACCGGCCAAAGCGCGCGCCCGCGTCGTCGCCATCTCGATCAGCGGCAGGCCGTAGAGCCACGCCTCGCGCGCCGCGTCCCTGAGGCTCGCAGGTGCTGCAAGAGCTCGATTGGTCGTCGCCAAAGCGAAGGCGGCGGCCGAGATCATCAGATCGCGTCGATTCATGGTGGGTCCTGCTTTCAGGCTGCCATGACCACCGGAAGGCGATAACGCCCCTCCAGCAGCTCGGGTTTTGGCAGATAGGCGCGCAGGGTCAGCGCGAACGGTCCCGCCGGGGCGGGCAGCCAGTTGGCGGACCGGTCGCCACCCGGGTTTTCGTGGCCGATCCACAGGTCCAACGATCCGTCGGTATTGTGCTGTAGGCCGGGCGTGCGGTCGCCGATGGCGTAGCGGTTCAACAAATTGTCGGCGAAAAAGAACTGCCCTTCGTCAGTGGCCTCGTAAAGGCTCAACGACCAGAATGAATTGACCGGCAGATGGCCACCCGCCGCGAAGTGCAGCCGCCAGGCCTTGGTCCCGTCGAACAGATCGCCCGGCTCCGGCCCCTCAGCGCGCATGTAGACCGCCTCGGCCGGGGGAAGCGCGGCCAAACCTGACAGGGCGATGGCCCCGCGAAACAGATACTCCTGGTCAAAGTCGCCCAGCCTGGGCCCAGGGTAGGACCAGCCCTCGACATAGTCCGCGCCGCCCAGCCCGCCGGTGCGAACAGCCACGCCTCCGTCGGCCAGCCCCGCCTCAATATCGCTGATCTGGGACACCGAAAACCGCGCAGGGTCAAACCCCTCCAACAGGCCCAGCGGCGCCATCTCGCGCAGGATCTTCAGGTCCGTCAGCGGCGGCGGATTGGCCGCCATCAGAGCCGCCGCGCCGGCCAGATACTCCGCCCAGGGGGCAGAACGCGCAGCGTAAGGCCCAGGCATCTGACAAGCCGGTCCCTGCATCGAAAGTTCTGCCTGAACCTGGCGTGCAGCCTCCAGGTCGTGCGGCCCGTCCACCAGGATCCGGGCCAGCGCCCAGACATGGTTGGTCGGCGCGCGGATGACGTTTAAACCCTCGCCTGACTCGCCCGGCCCTATCAGCCGGAAGGTTGCGCCATCCCGACCCGTCGTCCGCGTCCCCAGGATGGCGAAGTTGTTGGTCCAGGCGTCCATCAGCGCCAGCGAGAAGTATCGCTCGCCCGTCGCCGGCAGGGTGATCATCACGGGTCCTGCCGACAGATCGATCTGGGCGGTGGAATAGAGGGTGTCATTGTTGGGCATGGTGACGGCCCGGTGCTTGTGGTTGGCCAGGTTCCGGATATGGGCGAAAACGCCCATCCTGTGCCCCAGTGCTTGCGTCCGCTGGCGCGTCGTGGCGATTTCCACCAGCGGCAGGGTGTAAATGAACGCCGCACGCGCGGCGGTCCTCAAGTCTGTCACGCGCTCAACCCCCGACTTGTCCGTATCGCCAGTTCGGCCGAGGCCTCTCCGGCTTCCGCCCACCACCGCCGCACCATGTCCGCCGCCCGCCCCTGTCGCGTCAGCGTCACCCCCTGTCCGGCCCAGAGCGAGATCATCTCGGGGTCATCGGCCTGGGTGGCGGCGGCGCGCAGCGGCTGGGTCAACCGGTTCTGCACAGGATAGTCCGGGACGTCGTCCTGCACCCCATGCATCAGACGCATGAACCGGTTCTCGATTCCGCGGGCATAGCGGCCCGTTAAGGCGCGGGTCAGTCGGGTGGGCTCGTCGCCGGCACCGGTGACCGCGCGGCGCCAGGGCGAAGAGGTCACGGCCTCCTCAGCCAGCAGGAACGCCGTGCCCATCTGGACGGCTGACGCGCCAAGGGCCAGAGCTGCGGCGACGCCACGTCCGTCCATGATCCCGCCGGCAGCGATCACCGGCAATTGGGTAGCCGCCCGGATCGTGGCCACCAGCGCCATGGTCCCCACCAGACTGGCATCGACATCACCCAGAAAGTGACCGCGATGCCCGCCTGCCTCAACGCCCTGCGCGCACACCGCATCCGCACCGGCGTCCGCCCAGGCCCGCGCCTCGGCAACCGTGGTGGCAGTCCCGACGACATAGGTTCCGGCTGCTTGCAACGCTGCGACCTGTGCGCATGTCAGGACGGAAAAAGCGAAGGTCGCCACCGGTGGTGCAGCGGCGGTCAAGGCCTCCAGCTGGGCTTCAAAATCGGGTGCGAAAATGTTCGGCGTTGCGGGAACAGGGATGCCCAGCTCTGCATACCAGGGGGCAAGCCGTTCCAGCGCCAGCTGGACCTCAGCCGGATCCGGCGACGCGGCGGGTGCCATCAGCAGGTTCACGGCAAACGGCGCGTCAGTAGCCGCCCGCATCGCGGCGACAGCCGGCTCGATCTCGGCGGGTGCGAGTGCACCGGCCGCCAGGGTTCCCATGCCTCCCGCTCCGCTGACTGCCAGCGCCAGGGCCTCCGCCGAGGCACCCACCATCGGCGCCTGGATGATCGGGATCGGCAGTGCCGCCAGCAGCGCAGCAAGGCTCATCCCTCACGCTCCCGGTCCGCCTTCTGTTGTGCCAGCTTGGCCAATACCCGACCCCGACCTCGCGATAGCGCCGTCACGACGCCTCGAAACGTTCTGACTTCCTGCTCAGACAACCGGCCTTTACCAAGGGCGGAACGCAGGTTCTGGACCATGGACGGGCGCTTGTCCGGTGGATGAAAGAAGCCGGCGGCATCCAGCTCACGCTCAAGATGCTCGAACAGTCCCAACATGGCCGCACCATCGGCCGGCGGCGAGTGCTCACGGAAGATCGCGGGTGCTGTGTTGTCCAGCGTCGTTCGCCACTCATAGGCGTTGATCGCGACGGCCTGGGCCAGGTTCAGAGACTTGAACGCCGGATCGATAGGGATCGTCACCACCGCCTGGCAAAGGGCAATATCGGTGGTCTCCAGCCCGGCCCGCTCGCCGCCGAACAACAGACCAATGCGTTCGCCACGCTGTGACGCCGCGTTGAGCTCCACCGCCCCGGCGCGGGGCGTCAGGATCGGCAACTGCAACTCTCTGGGCCTGGCCGTCGTTGCAAAGACAAGCTGCAGGTCGGCGATGGCCTCGGAGACCGATTCCATGACCCGGACCGCGTTCAACAG
>JANORH010000246.1:0-1533 GCA_031415215.1 Alphaproteobacteria bacterium
ACCGGAGCCGCCTTCATTTGAGGCGTCAGGTGGCGCCGCGCCGCGCGATCATCAGCATCTGGGCGCGCTCCTCGATTTCCATGGCAGTGTCCAGGCTGACGGCGTCCAGCGTCGCGTCGAAGCTGCGCTTGGACAGCCGCAGAGCGTCGGGCTGGGCTTTCAGCATATCGGTCGCCAGCGCCAGCCCGTGATCATCAAGATCAGCCTCTGCGACGGTCGCCGAGACCAGGCCTAGCCGAAACGCATCGGCGGCGTTGATCGGCCGACCGGTCAGCAGCATCTCCCGCGCCCGCGAAACCCCGATGGTCCGCTGCAGACGCCAGCTGACCCCCAGCTCGGCGCCGGACAACCCGATGTTGATAAAGGCAGAATGGAACGCCGCACTTTCCGACGCCACGATCACATCGCAGGCCAGCGCCATTGCCAGGCCGCCCCCCGCCGCAGGTCCCCGCACCAGGGCGATCAGCGGCTGCGGGCAGGCGCGCATAGCCCGCATCAGGTCCCGCAGCACCCAGTCGCCGCGCGGCCCGTCTCGCAGCGCGTCAGGCTGGCCCATGGCCTTCAGATCCGCGCCGGACGAAAACGCCCGACCGGCCCCCCGGATCACAATCACCCGCGTTGCCATATCGCGCCGTCGGGTCTCGAAATGCGCCAGCAACGCCTCGGCCATCGGCTGGTTCATGGCGTTGAGGCGCGTGGGCCGGTTGAGCGTCAGCCGCTCCAGCCCGCCGTCCAGCATCTCGGATATCAGGATCGGCTCGTCCATCGGTTCGGGTTTCCTTTGCGGGTCGCCGCCACCATGCCTTGGCCGATGAGTGCGATGCCAGCCAAAATCAGCGCGGGGCGTCGAGGCCGGGGGCGAGCAAGGCGTCCAGCGCCTGCGTAGCCTGATCGGGACAGCCGCTTTGATAGACCTGGGCGACGGCGTCCAGCGTGGTGATCGTCTCGGCGGCCGGGCAAATGCCGCCGCGGGTACGGGTGCCTCGCGCGCCGGATTCCTTGGGCGCGCGGGCCAGAATGAATTTCAGAACCGCCATCCGATCAGCGTCGGGTGCGCTGACAATGCGCTTCGGCAGGCTGACCCCGCCGACGGTGCCCTTGAGGATGACGATGTCACCGGAGGCATGCATGAGCGTGGCAATCGCACCTGCCGCCAAAGGCACCCGCTCGCCGGCATCGAAACCCTGGCCGCGGGCCAGTGCAGGGTCAGAAGAGCGCACAACAACAAAGTCAGCCGCCAACACCGCCGTAGCAAACGCGGTGAGCACCAGGGCCAGGACGGCGCGACAAAGGGAAACGAACATAGGTCGAAGTCTCGCCCGCCTCGGGGGCGGAGGCAATCAACTTTGGTCCTGAAGGGCTTGGGTCTGAGATACAAGTTCGGCGAACAATGATATGCAATACTCGGTGTGGTTGTATGTCTCCGTCGAGAGAGAACCTCGCCGCAGCCCTGCGACAGATTGACTCCAGGTAGAAATATCACCGGCCGTTAACCGGGCGTTTACGCGGCACCTATAAGTCACCACCAGAATG
>JANORH010000247.1:0-2272 GCA_031415215.1 Alphaproteobacteria bacterium
ATCGTGAAGACCCGCAAGAAAGCCGATCTGCCGCAAAAGACCTGCGTCGTCTGCCAGCGGCCTTTCACCTGGCGCAAGAAGTGGGAAAAGGTCTGGGATGAGGTGAAATACTGTTCCGACGCCTGCCGGATGCAGCGCAAGGCCCGGCCATGAGCGTGCTGCGGCTGGTGCTGGGCGACCAGCTCAACCCGCGTCATAGCTGGTTTGCCGTCGTCGATCCGGACGCTGTGATTGTGCTGATGGAGGTGCGTCAGGAGACCGACTACGTCCTGCACCATGCTCAAAAGATCATCGCCATCTTTGCCGCAATGCGCGACCTGGCTGGCGCGCTGACGGCGGCGGGCCACCGGGTTCACTACCTGGCTATCGATGACCCGCAGAACCGGCACGACATTCCGGCCAATCTGGACTGGCTGAGGGCTCGTTATGGCTCCGACCGCTTCGAGTATCAGGCGCCCGACGAGTGGCGGCTGGACAAACAGCTGGCCGACTATGCGCGCGCCGCCGACGGCACTATGGCGGGCAGCGAACACTTCCTGACGGATCGCAATACCGCAGCCACCATGTTTCGCGACCGCAAGACCTGGCTGATGGAACACTTCTATCGCCAGATGCGAGTGAAACATCGCGTGTTGGTGGATGACGCCGAGAAGCCCGTTGGGGGTCGCTGGAACTTCGACGTCGAAAACCGAAAATCCTGGCCCGGACACCCTGCCGAGCCTGCGGACCGCCGCCCCGTCCATGACCACAGCGCGCTCTGGCAGACCATTGTGGGTGCGGGCGTGAACAGTTTCGGCAATCCCCGGGCCAGTGCGTTTCGGTGGCCGTTGAACCGGGCCGAGGCCATGGCCCAGCTGGACGCGTTCGTCGCCGACGCGCTGCCTCACTTCGGTGATTTCCAGGACGCCATCAGCCAGCGAGCCTGGCGGCTGTTTCACTCGCTGCTGTCGTTTGCACTGAACGTGAAGATGCTGCACCCCGCCGAGGTGATCGCCCGGGCGGAGCAGGCCTGGCGGGACGGCACCGCACCGCTGGAGGCCGTCGAGGGGTTCATCCGCCAGATCCTGGGCTGGCGGGAGTATGTGCGTGGCGTCTACTGGGCGCAGATGCCGGGCTACGCGCACCTCAATGAATTCGGCTTCGACCGGGAGCTGCCGGGCTGGTTCTGGACCGGTGAGACGGGCCTGAACTGCCTGTCACAGGCGATCAGCGGATCGCTGCAAAACGCCTACGCCCACCACATCCAGCGCCTGATGGTGATCGGCAATTTTTCGCTGCTGGCGGGTCTGGATCCGGCGGCAGTGCATCGCTGGTACCTCGGCATCTACATCGACGCTTTCGAGTGGGTCGAACTGCCCAACACCTTGGGCATGAGCCAGTACGCCGACGGGGGTCTGCTGGCGACCAAGCCCTATGTGTCCAGCGCGGCCTATATCCACCGGATGAGCGATGCCTGCAAAGGCTGCCGCTACGACCACAAGCAGCGGCTGGGACCCGACGCCTGCCCCTTCAACGCGCTCTACTGGGACTTCCACGACCGGCATCGCGACCGCCTGGCCGGCAACCCGCGCCTGGCCATGCCGTTCCGCCAGCTTGCCCGGATGAGCGACGCGGATCGGGCCGCAATCCGCGAGCAGGCCGCCGCCTTCCTGGATGGCATCGAGACTGCCTGACGCAGGTCTACTCCACCACGACGCTCACGACACCGTTGTTCCCCTCAACCACTTTCAGCCTCGCCGCCGGGTCCACCTCGCCCAGGTCGATGTCCTCTCGGGGCGTGATCACCCAGGTCCGGCGACCTGAGACGGCAATCATCAGCTTCCCGCTCCCCCAGGTGTCGGCGGCGCGGCGTTTCAGAGCGCTGTACATAGGCTCGCGGCGCCAGGCGCGGGGGTTGGCGGGGTCACAGCGCGCGATCAGGCGCTGCCCGTCAGCCTCCTGATCCAGAACCACCTGCGTCTGGTCGGGGCGGAAGCGGTGCGGCATCTCCGGGTCCATCAGCCAGACGCACTCAAAGCTGCGGCAGCTGGCCGGACGGTCGGGGTGAATGCTGCAGCCCACGGCCTTGCTGCGGTGCGCGCATATCACGCCCATGGGCTTGGCCAATTCTTCCACCGCGAAGACCTTGCAGCAGAGGCCGCAGGGGCCGCAGGATTTGGCGCGTGCGGTCATTCAGCCCGAAGCGCCGCCTCCAGCGCCGCGTAGTCGGCGAAGCCGGTGACCGGGGTGACGAGCTCGCGCCAGCGGGCGTCGAGCCGCGCGATGATGTCAG
>JANORH010000248.1:0-2391 GCA_031415215.1 Alphaproteobacteria bacterium
GTCTCGCCAGCACGGAACCTCGGTGCCCGGCCAGGGCGACGCGGCATAGACCCCGCGCGCTACGGCGCGGGCCAGGGTGTCGGCGGCCAGAGCCCCCAGGCGCGCGATCATGTAGTCCGGTTGATCGCCCAGCGGCCTGCGGCCGGTGCTGATCGCGAAAACCACGTCGCCGTCGAAGGGTGCATGGATGGGCCGGATGGCCCGGGCCAGTCCGTCCTGGGCCATGACGGCAAAGCGTTTTGCCTGAGCTGGCGTCAGGATCGCGTCGGTGGCGACGCAGGCGATGGTGGTGTTGCGGGTTTCGGTGGGACGTTTGGCGGACCCCCATTGGTCGGGGCTTGCCGTCAGACCTGCGGGGCCCAGGCCGCCGAACTCGCCGTCCAGCTCAAACGGCGCCGCCCAGAAGGTGCGACCGCCCGGCGCGATGACCGAGCCCCAGCTGTTGACGCCCACGATAGCACCCACCGTGTAGCCGTCGGTTGTGACGGCCGAGGCTGACCCTGTACCGCCCTTCAAACCCCCGGCCATCGCGCCGTAACCAGCCCCCGCCGTGCCCAGCGCGAAATCCACATCGGCAGCGGCGACGGCCGCGCGGCCCAGATCGCGGTAGGGCGGAGCCTCACCCCAGCTCTTGTCGCCGCCATTGGCCACATCAAACAGGATGGCACCCGGCACGACTGGCGATTTGGGAATTCCGGCGACCAGGCCAAATCCACGTCCGCGCGCCCCCAGCCAGGTGACAACCCCGTCCGCCGCTGCCAGCCCGTAGACCGAGCCGCCGGAGAGCACGACGGCGTCGATAGCCTCGACCAGGTTTTCCGGGGCCAAGGCGTCGGTTTCCCGGGTGCCCGGCGCGCCGCCGCGCACGTCGCAGGCGGCGACCGCGCGTTCATCAGGCAGAATCACGGTCACGCCGGTTCGAACGGCTACATCTTGCGCTTGTCCCACCTTCAGGCCGGGAACATCGGTGATCAGGTTGCGCAGGCCCGGGCCTGGTTTATATCGATCCATAGGGGGACCTCGCACGACCGGACGATTGTTGTCCACGTGGCCGAACGGCTGCGAAGCCCGAGATCTCTCAATGGAGTTCCCTGACCCGTGAAGCTGGTGTCCAAATTCGCGCCCCTGACCCTCGCCATCGTGGTCGGCCTGGGTGCGCCCCTGTCAGCAGCGGTAGCGAAGTCGCCGGCCAAATCCAAGGGCATGGTTTCAGCGGCCAATCCCATGGCTGTGGAGGCCGGCCTGAAGGTGTTGCGCGCCGGTGGAAGCGCCGTCGACGCCGCAGTTGCGGTGCAGGCCACGCTGGGACTTGTGGAGCCGCAGAGCTCTGGCCTGGGCGGCGGGGCGTTCCTGACCTACTACGACGCCCGCACGATGAAGGTGACCGCCTACAACGGCCGCGAGACCGCGCCGATGGCGGCTGGCCCGCAGCTGTTCTATGGCGACGATGGCAAGCCGCTGGGCAAGGGTGCGGCCATCCTGACCGGGCGTTCTACCGGGGTGCCCGGCGCGGTAGCGATGCTGTCGCTGGCGCAGTCGCAACACGGCAAACTGGCGTGGAAGGACCTGTTCGGAGAGGCCGAGCGGCTGGCCGACGGCGGGTTCCCGGCACCACGGCGTATGGCAGCGGCGGCTTCGAGCCGGGCCGGACAGGCCGCCACGGCGGACGCGATTGCCTATTTCACCAAGCCTGACGGCACGAAAATCCAGGCCGGCGACACGGTGAGGAACCCGGCCTATGCCGTCACGGTGCGCAAGATCGCCGCCGAAGGCCCCAAGGCGCTGCTGGAAGGCCCGATTGCCGAGGCCATCGTGGCCAAGGTGCGCGAAGGGGCGATGCCCGGAAGCCTGACCCTGGCTGATCTGAAAGCCTACAAGCCCAAGGCCGAGCCGGGCCTCTGCCGGCCCTACCGTGCCTGGATTGTCTGTGTGCCGGGGGCACCGTCGGGGGGTCCGGCGGTGCTTCAGGGGCTGGGTATTCTGCAGAATACCGCCATCAACAAACATCCGGGTGACGTCGAGGGCTGGTACCTTTTCAGCCAGGCCAGCCGGTTGATGTACGCCGACCGGGATCGTTACATCGGCGATCCGGATTTTGTCGATGTGCCCGTCCACGGGCTGCTCGACACGGCCTATGTGGCCGAACGCGCAAAACTGATCGGGCCGAACGCCAACCCGGCCCCGGTTCCTCCCGGCAAGCCAAAGGGCGCAGGCGTCCGGGCGCCTGACCAGACCCGCGAACCGGCCGGCACCACTCACTTTGTCGTCGTCGACAAATGGGGGAACGCGGTGTCGATGACCACGACGGTGGAGAGCCTGTTCGGATCGGGCCGGATGGTGGGCGGCTTCTTCCTGAACAATCAGCTGACAGATTTCTCGTTCACCCCGATG
>JANORH010000249.1:0-6403 GCA_031415215.1 Alphaproteobacteria bacterium
TCAATCCGAGAACGAGCGCAAGGCCTACGCGATACCCTGCCGCCTGAACCTTGGCCGCAAGAGGGCGACGGAAGACGGCTTCATAGGCATAGAACATCAGATGGCCTCCATCGAGGACCGGAACCGGCAACAAATTCATGAACCCGATACTGACGGACAAAACCGCCACCAGTTGCAGCAGGTTCAGGCTGGATCGCGTGACAATTTCCAGGAACCCTTGCGAACTGTCGGCCCCAAGTGTCGCCACGTTCTTGGTAACGGTGGCGATACCCAGCGGCCCGCGAAGCTGATCGGCGTTGACCTGCCCCGTGATCATTCGGCCGAGATAGTAGACGGTGGTTTCAAGCGTATGCCAGGTGCGCTGGGTCCCGCGTTGCACGGCCTCGATCGGGTTGTAGCGAACGTTTACGTAGTCATCGGCTGTCTGGGCCGGGATAATCCCAAGTGTACCCAAACGCTGTGCGCCGCCAACCGGATCGGTGCGTATCTGCCAGCGCGGCGTGCCGGTAAGCACGACCTCGCGATCGCCCCGCTCCACCACGAACTGGATCGGAACATTGGCGCGAACGGAAACCACTTCGGCGATGTCATCGAAACGCACGATCTTCCGCCCGTTCGCGCGGACAATCAGGTCGCCGGGCTGAAACCCGGCGGCCATCGCGGCGGAATTTGGCACGACTGTGGCGATACGCGCCGGCACCACCCATTCGCCCAGCGCCGATAGCAAGACCGCAAAAATCGTGATCGCCAACAGAAAATTGGCGACCGGGCCGGCCGCTGCGATGATGGCGCGTTGGTAGATCGGTTTGAAGTGGAAGTAGCGATCAATTTCGCCACCACGCCCCTGGGACTCCAGATCGCGGCGCATGCCGGCAAGATCCTCGGCGTCGGGAATGCTGGCGGCGTTGTCATCGCCGGCAAACCGCACGTAGCCGCCGATCGGCAGCCATCCGATACGCCAGTCAACGCCGGATTTGTCGGTCCATGACGCGATGGCGCGACCGAACCCGATCGAGAACCGGTCGATCTTGGTACCGAACGCTTTGGCCGCCAGGAAGTGACCCAGTTCGTGGACTGTCACCACAATGCCCAGCACCAGCAGGAACGGCACGACCGACAGAAAGACTGTTTGAATAAATTGCATGGGGCTGAACTGCTCCTCAGGCCGCGAACTTGCGGGTCACGACCTCGCCCGCCACGCGGCGGGCTTCGGCATCGGTATGACGCGCAGACAGAACGGCGTCGCCATCATTTTGCGTCGTGTCCGGGATGCGATCCATCCGCTCCAGCGTCTCTGCTACGATGCTAGGGATATCAAGAAACGCGATGCGCCGGTCAAGAAAAGCCGCCACGGCACACTCGTTGGCCGCATTCATCGCCGCTGGAGCGCGTCCGCCAGCCAGCAGGGCCTGTTTGGCGATGGCCAACGCTGGAAACTTCTCCGGGTCCGGATGCTGGAACGTCAGCGGTCCTGCGGTGACCAGGTCCAGATGCGGTGCCGGCCACGGCAGCCGGTCCGGCCAGGCAAACGCGCAGGCAATCGGCGGGCGCATATCCGGCGGTCCCATCTGGGCCAGCGTCGAGCCATCGGCATATTCGACCATGCTGTGGATAATCTGCTGAGGGTGAACCAGGACGTCGATCCGTTCAGGTGGCATGGAAAACAGGTATGCGGCTTCGATTACCTCGAGGCCTTTGTTCATCATGGTCGCTGAATCGATCGAAATCTTGGCGCCCATCGAGAAATTCGGGTGAGCAAGGGCTTGCTCGAGTGTCGCCGCCGCCATCTGGGCGCGGGTCGCATCGCGAAACGGTCCACCTGATGACGTCAGAATCAGGCGTTTCACGTGTTCGGCGGCCGATGGGTCCAGGACCTGAAAGATTGCCGAATGCTCGGAATCCACCGGAATTACCACGCCACCAGCCAATCTCGCTGTCCTCAACAAAGCGGGACCTGCGCAAACCAGACTTTCCTTGTTGGCCAGGGCAATGATCGCCCCGGCCCTCGCAGCCGCCAGCGTCGGTGCCAGGCCCGCAAATCCGACGATCGCCGACATCACCCACTGAGCATCTTCTGCGGCAATCTCCTCAACAGCCTTCGCGCCCGCGGCCGCCTGAATGCCAGAGCCCTGCAGGCGCTCACGCAGCTCTGGCAACCCTGTTTCATCCTCGATGACGGCGACCCGGGGACGCCAACGCAGGGCCTGCTCGGCCAGCCGCGCCACATTGCGCCCGGCGGTCAGCCCCACGACATCGAGTTCAACCCCTGCCCGTTCAAACAGGTCCAGGGTCGACATGCCGATCGAGCCCGTCGAGCCCAGAATCGTGACCTTGCGCGGCAGGCTCAATGTCCCCACCCCAATTGATTGGCGAGCCGCAAGGCCGCCATCACCACGACGGCGAACATCAGGCCATCAACCCGGTCCAACAGCCCGCCATGCCCCGGAATGAGGTCACCAGAATCCTTTACCCCAAACCGTCGCTTCAGGGCTGATTCCCACAGGTCGCCCGCCATCGTGGCGAATCCTATGGCTAAACCAATTAGGGCTGCAGCCCAGACGTTGAGCCGAAACGCTGGCAGAGCGGCCATTAACGACCCCGCCACCATCGCGGCCACCAGGCCGCCGGCGAACCCCGACCAGGTCTTGTTCGGGGAAAAACGCGGCCACAGCTTGGGGCCCTTCACGATGCTGCCAACCGCAAATGCGCCGATATCGGCCGCCCATGTCGCAGCGAACAACATCATAACCCACCACTCGCCTTGGGTCGACATGACTTCCTGGCTGTCGCGCAACCACACCAGACACAACGCCGGAGGCGCTATGTAGAGCACGCCCAACCCGGCATCCGCCGGTCGCTCCGCTACGCCGCGCGCTATCACCGCAGCAGCGGCAGCCGTCAGCGCGATGGAACCCCAGGCCCAGTCGAAATATCCGCGATACCCTACGAATACCGCGACCAGAACGGCAGCTGCCACTGCAGCCGCCACACGCGTGGGCGACCCCGGTGCGCTCATCCCGCCCCATTCGATGGCCAGCAGTGCCACGGCGATAGCGACCAGTACCAGGTATGGCCAACCCCCAAACCAGGCAGCAGCGCCTACAGCCGGGATCATCACCGCAGCCGACGCCATGCGCAGGCCGAGATTGGACCAGTCGAACCGCTTAACCGGTGGCAAGGACGTTATCGGCGGCTATCGCCCCGTAGCGACGGTCTCGGGCCGCGAACGCCGTCAGGGCTTCCTTGAGGTGTTGCTCTCCGTAGTCGGGCCAAAGGACATCCTGGAAGACCAGTTCGGCGTAGGCAGCCTCCCAAAGCAGGAAATTCGACAGCCGCTGCTCGCCCGAAGGCCGGACAATCAAGTCAGGTGGAGGAGACCCTGATGTCGCCAGCAGGCTGCCGAACAGGCGCTCATCAAGATCCTGCGGATGACGTCGGCCGGCCGCAACATCCTCGGCGAAACGCCGGGCCGCATCGGCAATATCGGCTTGGCCGCCATAGTTGAAAGCGATGTTCAGATGGAACTTGTCATTCTGCTCGGTCCGGATCTGGGCGTTGTCCACCAGCCGGATCAGTTCATTCGAAAGCCCCTCACGGCGACCAATCACCCGGACCCTGACCCCCTCGCGATCAAGCCGCACGATATCGGTCTCGAAATAGCGTTTTGGCAGTGCCATCAACTCAGCCACCTCGGCGGCAGGCCGACTCCAGTTCTCGGTCGAAAACCCGAACACGGTCAGCCAGCGAATATTCAACTTCGGCGCGGCTTCGACAGTCCGCTTCAGCGCCTCGACGCCGGCGCGGTGCCCGAGAGATCTCGGCAATCCGCGCTGTTTGGCCCACCGACCATTGCCATCCATCACGATAGCGACATGCAGGGGCGCAATGGCCCCTTCGGGCGGCGAAGCGCCCGCGAACGGTGGTTTATCGAAGGCGGTCATGCCCGTGACAGAATCCTACGTGGCGCTCAAACGTGCATGATCTCTTGTTCTTTTGATTTCAAGCTTTCGTCCACGCGCTTGATGGCTTCGTCGGTGATCTTTTGCACCTCGCCTTCAAAGCGTTTGGCTTCGTCCTCGCTGATCACACTGTCCTTCTGCGCCTTGCGACAGTCGTCGTTGGCGTCGCGACGGACGTTGCGGATCGCGACCTTTTGCTGTTCGGCGTATTTGCCGGCCAGTTTCGCCAGGTCCTTGCGCCGCTCTTCCGTCAACGGTGGGATAGGAATGCGAAGGGTCGTGCCATCAACGACGGGATTAAGTCCCAGGTCCGACGCCCGGATCGCCTTTTCCACCGAGACCACCAGCGCGCGATCCCAGATGCTGACCGAGATCATCCGCGGTTCCGGTACACTGACCGCGCCCACCTGATTGATCGGCACTGACGAGCCGTAGGCGTCGACCCGAAGTTGGTCCAGCAGGCTGGCCGAGGCCCGCCCCGTGCGTAGCGATCCGAATTCCTCGTTCAGCGCCAGGACGGCCTTGTCCATGCGGTCCTTGTATCGGGGCAGTACGGGCTTCTCAGCAGTGGCCATGGTGGCGTCTCCCTGTCTTCGGGTCGTTCGTCGGACTTTAGGCGATGGTGGTGAAGACCCCTTCGCCATTCAGCACCTTAAGCAGGTTTCCCCGCTCCCGGATGCTGAAGACGACGATCGGGATATGGTTGTCGCGCATCAGGCTGACCGCCGAGGTATCCATAACCCGCAGGTTCTTGGACAAAACCTCCTGATAGCTCAGGGTGTCGTAGCGTTTCGCGGTGGGGTCCTTCTTCGGATCCGCAGAGTAGACGCCGTCCACACTGGTGCCTTTGAACAGCGCGTCACAGCCCATCTCGGCCGCACGCAGGGCCGCCGGCGTGTCCGTGGTGAAAAAGGGCGCGCCCAGGCCGGCGGCGAAGATCACCACCCTGCCCTTTTCCAGATGCCGCAAGGCGCGGCGGCGGATGTAGGGCTCACAGACTGCGTCCATCGGGATCGCCGACTGTACGCGGGTGTAAACCCCGGCCTTTTCCAGCGACGCCTGAAGCGCCAGGGCATTCATGACGGTGGCCAGCATGCCCATGTAGTCGGCGCTGGCCCGTTCCATACCGGCCTCGGCCAGCGCGGCACCGCGAAAGATGTTGCCGCCGCCCACGACGACGCAGACCTGCACCTTGGCCTTCACGACCTGGGCAATTTCCTCGGAAACCGCCGCCAGTGTCTTCGGATCAATGCCGAAACTGTCACCGCCAACGCCAGCTTCACCCGAAAGCTTCAGCAGGATGCGCTTGTAGACAGGACCTGGCTTGCTGGATTTCTTTTTGTCGGCCATCGGTGAGTCCTGGGAACGGGCGGCAACAACATACAGCAAGGGCGCAACGCGTCTAACGCGCTGCGCCCCTGGATCGTCAATCAGTCGATATCAGGACTGGCCAGACATCGAGGCCACTTCTGCCGCGAAGTCATCAACCTTCTTTTCCACGCCTTCGCCGAGGGCGAAACGCACGAAGCCCGTCACAGTCACCGGTGAACCCAGCGCCTTGGCAGTCTCTTCGATCAACTGCTCGATGGTCTGGTCCGGGTTCATGACGAAGGGCTGCTTCAGGAGCACAACCTCTTCCTGCCACTTCCGGATCCGGCCCTCGATCATCTTTTCGACCACGCCAATAGGCTTGCCGGACTCCAGCGCCTGATCAGTCAGAAACTGCTTCTCCTTGGCCACAGCCGCCGGATCGAGATCTGCCGTCGTCAGGGCCAGCGGCGGCGCAGGCGTGCCGGCCACGTGCATGGCGATCTTGCGACCGACGTCACGCAGCACGGCGGCGTCACCGGCGCTTTCGAGGGCGACGAGCACAGCCAGACGCCCGACGTCATCACCCTGCTTGTTGTGCAGGTAGAGCGACACCGCGCCGTGTTCCACGCTGAGCTTCGCCGTGCGGCGAAGGCGCATGTTCTCGCCGATGGTCGCGATCATGTTGGTGATATCGTCACTGACGACCTCGCCCTTGGAGTTCTTGGCCGCCGTGTTGGTATCCTCGTCGCTGGCAACGCCCAACGCCACGGTCGCGAACTCGCGGGCGGCAGCCTGGAACGTGTCGTTCTTGGACACAAAGTCAGTCTCTGCGTTCAGCTCGACCAGCACGCCGGTCGTGCCGTCAGCACTGAGCATGCCGGCCACGAGGCCTTCGGCCGCAGCGCGGTCAGACTTCTTCGCCGCCTTGGACAGGCCCTTGGCACGCAGCCAGTCGATGGAGGCTTCGATATCGCCGTTGTTTTCCTGCAAGGCCTTCTTGCAGTCCATCATTCCAACGCCGGACTTTTCGCGCAGGTCTTTGACCAGCGCAGCGGTGATTTCCGCCATGGTCAGCTCCTCATTTGATTACAGACCGGCGGCCTCCCGAATGAAAGGCCGCCGAGATTCAGGAC
>JANORH010000250.1:0-1728 GCA_031415215.1 Alphaproteobacteria bacterium
ATACGACCGCGCAGCTCGTCTGAGCCCTTGACCGTGATCGCCCAGTAAAGCTTCAGTCCCTTCGTCTGGTCCTCAAGGCACTGGACCATATTCGTCGCGGCACCGTCATCGGGATAGGGCCAGGGCACGGTGGCGTGGAGGTGCTTGACCACCTCCCATTGCGGGAAGATTTGTTGAATGGCGAAAACATCGCGCGTCTCAAGCGGGCGCAGGATCAGACGCTCTGTCTCAAGGACAGGTGTGGGGGTCAGGGGTGTCTTGTCAGTCATCTCCGGGGTCTTTCCTTAAAGAGCCGGAGGCCGGGGCGCGCCTTCCTGAAATTCATAAAAACCCCGACCGGTCCGGCGGGGTTTTGGGTCTGGAAGGCTAGGTCGCGTCTCCGCGCACAGACCCGTCCAGACGCCCCGCAAGGGTGGCGCCGCTGCAACCGGACGGATTTGCCGAGGTACGAAACATGGTGGGTGGCTAGCACACTCTGACTTTCGCGCCAACTCGACGCCGGCAAGCCAACATCTCCTCGCCGGGGGCGAGGAGGTGATCACGCCGCCAACCGCTTCCGGGGCTCGCCCACCGCCACGAACAGGATCAACAGCGCCGCCGCCAGGAAGCCGATCGAGGCCCCGAACACCACGCTGTAGCCAAACATGTCGGCAACCGCGCCGCCGATCAGCGGGCTGAGCGTGGCGGTTATACTTTCCGCCGTGGCCGAGACTGCGATCCGCATCGGCAGGTCGTCGCGGTCGCCGAACTCCAGGATCATGGTCTGGGCGGCCATGTTGTATCCGGCCTGGGCGGCGCCCAGCGCAAAGAACGCCGCAAAAATCGCCGGGGTCGAGTGGAAGTTCATCAGCAGAATGGTCGCAAGGATCCAGCCGGCAATCGACAGCAGCAGCACCAGCCGGAACCCGGATTTGTCACCCATATAGCCCCAGACCAGGTTCGACAGCGTGTCGGCGCCCAGGAACGCGAGGGACAGCAGCCCCAGAGTCGTGCCGGTCATCTCGATCTGCTGGCCGACATAGATGATGAAGAATGGCGTCGCGATCCGCGCCGACGTGGCCAGCATCTGCACGACGATGAAAAAGCCGTAGGCCTTGTCCTGTTTGATCAGCTCCGGAAATTCCCGCAGCCGATCGCGGAACCGGCCCTGCGCCCGCACGGTCGGCGGCTCGGGCTCCTTCAGCAGCAACTGCAACGCCCAGAGGCCCAGGCTGGTCAGCACGAAAGCGAACACAAACGTTGTAGAATAGCCGTTGCCGAAGATGTTCGGCCCAATGAAATACTTGCCCGCCACAAACGCCAGCACGGCGGCAATGGCCCCGCCCGTGGCGTTGCGCCAGGCCTGCAACCTGCCCCGACGGCTCAACGGGATCACCTTGGACATCAACAGGCTGAACACCACCCGCTGGGCGCCCATGAACACGCCGAACATCATCATGAAGAACAGCACCGACCAGACCAGCGGATTGACCGGGATCGGGTCGCCCCACGGCATGGAGACGGCAAACGTCTTGTTGGGAATGAACCAGCCGGAGAGCGCGATCCCCAGGATCGCCAGCCGCCCCAGGCTGCCCATCAGCACCGCAGCCGGCATCACCTTCTTGCGGTGCTCGACCTTGGTGCCGGCGAAGATGGGCGAGATGATCCCGCCCACCTGCTGCAGCGCCAGGCCAAGGCCCACGATCGTATTGGAGCCCGAAATCTGGAACAGATAGGCGGGCAAAAACG
>JANORH010000251.1:0-62884 GCA_031415215.1 Alphaproteobacteria bacterium
TTGGGGTGTTGGTGTTATTTTTTGTTTCGGCGCTATTCGGTCGTCTCTGGTGTGGCTACGCATGTCCCCAGACCGTCTGGACCGACCTTTTCATCCATGTGGAGCGCGCCTTCGAAGGCGATCGCAACGCGCGGATGCGACTGGATGCAGCACCCTGGTCTTTCAACAAGCTCTGGCGCAAGGCCGGCAAACACGCGGTCTGGCTGGGCGTGGCGTTCGGTACCGGCGGGGCCTGGATTTTCTATTTCCACGATGCGCCGACCCTGCTGCCGGCCTTCTGGGCCGGCCAGGCACCGTTCACGGCCTATTTCTTCTGCGGACTGCTGACCGCCACGACCTATGTGTTCGCCGGCCACATGCGCGAACAGGTCTGCATCTACATGTGCCCCTGGCCGCGCATTCAGGGCGCGATGCTGGACGAGCATTCCCTGCAGGTCACCTACCGCGCTGATCGCGGTGAGCCGCGCGGGCCGCACAAGAAGTCCGAGGACTGGACCGGCCGGGGCGACTGCATCGACTGCAACCAGTGCGTGGTGGTTTGCCCCATGGGCATCGACATCCGCAACGGCTCCCAACTGGAGTGCATCAACTGCGGCCTGTGCATCGACGCCTGCGACGAGGTGATGGTCAAGGTGGACCGCCCCAAGGGTCTGATCGCTTATGATACCGACGCCGCCGTGGCCGCCCGCCAGCTCGGCAAGCCCGCTGTCTACAAGTTCGTGCGGGCGCGGACGATCTACTACGGCGCGGCGCTTGTTCTGGTGTCGGGTCTGATGGTCTGGGGCCTGTCCACCCGCACGACCCTCGACCTGCACGCGCTCAGGGACCGTAACCCCACCTTTGTGCACCTGCAGGACGGGGCGATCCGCAACAGCTACACCCTGAAGATCGCCAACCGCAGCTTCCAGCCGATGCGGCTTCAGGTGCGTTTTGCCGGCGTTCCGGGTGCCCGGCTCAGCCATCCTGGCGGCGCGGCCGACGCAGCACTCTATGTCACGGTCGCCCCGAACCAGGTCCAGTCGGCCCGGATGTTTGTGACGGTGCCCGCCAACGCCCTCAGTGCACCCAGTCTGCCCGCTACATTCGAAGTGAGCACGGGGTCGGCCACATCCGTGGCCGGGACGGTTTTTCTCTCGCCGGTGCCAACCCTGTGATGGACCGGATGCCCCAAGCTGCATCGACCGGATATCGGGTAAAGGGCTGGCATGTCGCCGCCGCGGTCACAGCGTTCTTCGCCGTGATCATCGCTGTAGACGTCAGTTTCGCGGTGATGGCCTATCTCACGCACCCCGGGCAGGTTTCGGTGACGCCCTACGAGGATGGCCTGCTCTATGATCGTCACATCGCCCAGCTGCGCAAACAGGCGCGCCTGGGCTGGAAGGCGACCGCAGAAGCGCGTCAAGGTGCGCTGATCCTGATCTACGCCGACAAGGGCGGACACCCCTTGAAGGGCCTGGCGGTCACCGCAACGCTGGAAAGGCCGGCAACCGGATCCGGGCGCTTTGCACCTTTGTTCCGGGAGACCCTCGCAGGTCAGTATGAGGCGTCGGTGACTGGGCTACGGGGGGCCTGGGACATGACCGCCGAAGCCAGAGCGGGTTCCAATGTCGTCTTTGTCGCCGAGCGGAGGCTGACATGGCCGTGACCGCCATCGCTGTAAATAGGCCCGAGGCCGTTGCACCACGCGGTCATCTGGATCTTCTGGTCCCTGGCGCACGATGCGCGGCGTGCATGGGCAAGATAGAGCGCGGTCTGCTGGCCCTGCCAGACGTCACGTCGGCCCGTCTCAATCTGACCAATCGCAAACTCAGCGTCGACTTCCGGCGCGCGACCTTCAATTCCGACCTGGTCGTCGCGACCCTGGCACGCATCGGATACCCATCAACGATCTATGATCCCGCCGCAGCAATTGCGGCTCATGACACCGAAGGCCGCCAATTGATCCTGGCCATGGCTGTCGCTGCGTTCGGCTCCATGAACGCCATGATGTTCTCGGTCCCGTTGTGGGCAGGACTGTTCGGACAGGAGCTGGGCCCCGCGACGGCCTCGCTGATGATGTGGTTCTCGGGAGCAGTGGGCGCGCCCTGCGCCATCTTTGCAGGCATGCCGTTCTTCCGGTCCGCGTGGAGATCATTGAAGTCCGGCCGCGCGAATATGGACGTGCCCATTTCGGTTGGTGTGCTGCTGACACTGGCCATCAGCGTCTCCGAGACCGTTCTTGGTGGCCGCGACGCCTATTTTGACGCGGCGGTCACGTTGCTGTTCTTGCTCTTGATCGGGCGATGGCTTGATCATCAGCTGCGCGGTCGGGCTCAAAGCGCGGCGGGTGATCTTCTGGCACTACAGGCCATCGTTGCGACCCGCCTGGACGCGGAGCAACGCTTCGCAGAAGTCCCGATCGGTGAGATCGTGCCCGGCGATATGCTGCTCGTCCGGCCGGGGGATCGAATTCCGGTCGACTGTTGGGTCGAGGATGGCGTCTCGGATATCGACAACAGCCTGCTGACCGGGGAAACCCTGCCGATAGCTGTGGGACCAGGACAGACTTGTCGTGCTGGTGGCTTAAGTCTGACAGGCGTCCTGCGGGTCACCGCAATGGCGCGCGCCGAGGACTCGGCCCTGGCAGCGATTGCGCGACTGGTTGAGGCCGGAGCACAGTCCAAATCGAAGTATGTTCGCATGGCCGACAAGGCCGCAGCGATCTATGTGCCTGTCGTTCACACTGCGGCCGCGCTGACCTTTGCAGGCGGATGGGCCTTTGGGCTGGAGCCCCGCGAAGCGTTGATCCGCGCCGTAGCCGTGCTCATTATTACCTGTCCCTGTGCCTTGGGTCTTGCGGTGCCGGCCGTTCAGATCACGGCGTCAGCTCGCTTGTTCCGTCGGGGGATTCTGGTGAAGTCAGGCGCGGCGCTTGAGCGACTGGCTGAGATAGACCACGTGGTTTTCGACAAGACCGGCGTCCTGACCGAAGGACGGCCAAGGCTGGTGGATCCCATCGCGGCTGCTGTCGCTATGGCAGCCCCTCTGGCACGCGCTTCGCGCCACCCGCTGGCCCGGGCGCTAGCCGCCGAGGCCGGCGACGGGCCCATCGCCGACGCGGTGACGGAGACGCATGGCCAGGGTCTGGAAGGCCGCATCGGCGGGCGTCGCGCTCGCCTGGGTCGAGCAACCTATCTTGACCTAAAGTCCGACGCCGGGTCGGAAACCGAGCTCTGGTTCGGCTTCGACGGAGACACCAGAATCCGGTTCTTTTTCTCCGATCGCCTCCGGTCGGATGCACGCGCCACGGTGGATGCGCTTGTGGCGCGAGGTTTGACGGTCGAGATCCTGTCAGGGGACGTCCCCGGAGCCGTAGTTGCCGTGGCCCAGACGACGGGGATCGCGCGTTGGCGGGCGGGAGTTTTGCCGCAGGAAAAGGTCTCGGTGATGGAGACCCGTGCCCATGCTGGTCACAAGGTGCTGATGGTCGGCGACGGATTAAACGACACGGCCGCGCTGGCGAAGGCCCACGCTGCGATGGCTCCGGGCACCGCACTCGAAGCGAGTCAGAACGCGGCAGACCTGGTCTTTACCGGAGACAGCCTCCTGGCGGTAGTAGAGGCCATCGATATGGCCCGCAGCGCCAGGCGCCGGGCACTGGAAAATTTCGGCTTTGCCGCGCTGTACAACGCTATTGCCGCGCCGACTGCGATGCTGGGGCTCATCAATCCGTTCCTGGCGGCCCTGGCAATGTCCGGCTCGTCGCTGGTCGTCACGCTCAACGCGCTTCGCACCGGGGCACGTCGATGACCATCGTACTTCTTTTGGCGCCATTTTCCATCGCCCTTGGGCTACTCGCCGTCGGCGCGTTCTGGTGGACGCTAAAGGCCAATCAATACGACGATCCGGTCGGAGACGCAGAACGCATCCTGATCGACGATCCTGATGATCGGCCTGGTAGGGTCTGACCTGAACGGAGGCACCTTACCGTTGCGCTGACACCGCCGTCCCGACTATGTCGATCTATCGTCAGGACCCGGAATGAACGCGATGACCAAATACCCGCACCTGTTTTCACCCCTCGACCTGGGTTTCACCCAGCTAAAGAACCGGGTCATCATGGGGTCGATGCACACGGGGCTCGAAGACATCCCCGATGGCTTCCCGCGGCAAGCCGCCTATTTCGCGGAGCGGGCCAGGGGCGGCGTCGGCATGATCATCACCGGCGGGATTGGTCCCAATCGCGAAGCTGGCGGCGGTGCCAAGCTTTCGACCATTGAGGAAGCCGCCCAGCACCGCACGGTGACTGAGGCCGTCCATGCCGCCGATCCTGACGTGAAGATTTGCCTCCAAATCCTGCATGCGGGCTCGCTAGCCGGCGGGCCCAACAGCGTCGCGCCATCCGCGATCCGCGCCCGGATCGCACGGGGTGTTCCCAATGAGCTGGACGCCGACGGCATCGAAAAGCAGCTCAGCGACTTTGCCAACTGCGCGGCCATGGCCAAGCTGGCCGGCTATGACGGTGTCGAGATCATCGGCTCGGCGGGCTATCTGCTTTCAACATTCCTTGTCGAGCGCACCAACCAGCGCACGGACCAGTGGGGCGGCAATTTCGAGAACCGGATGCGCTTCCCGGTGGAGGTGGTGCGGCGCGTGCGCGAAACTGTCGGCTCAGACTTCATCGTGATCTTCCGGATCGCCGCGATGGACATGCTGCACGACGGCATGGCCTGGGACGAGGTTGTGGCGCTGGGCAAAGCGGTGGTCGAGGTCGGTGCCAACATCGTCTCGACGCACTTCTGCTGGCACGAGGCCCAGGTTCCGACGATCGCAACCATGGTTCCGCGTGCCGCGTTCGCCCAGGTGACCGGGCGTCTGCGCAAAGCGCTGACGGTTCCAATGATCACCAGCAACCGCATCAACATGCCCGATGTCGCCGAGGCGGTGCTGGCGCGCGGTGATGCGGACCTGATCTCCATGGCCCGCCCTATGCTGGCCGATCCGGACCTGGTGATCAAAGCCCTGCAAGGGCGTGAGGACGAGATCAACACTTGCATCGCCTGCAACCAGGCATGCCTGGACCACACCTTCACCGGCCGGCTCACCAGCTGCCTGGTGAATCCCAGGGCCTGTCGCGAGACCGAATTGAACTATCCGCAGACCTCCGCCGCCAAGTCGCTTGCGGTCGTCGGTGCCGGCCCCGCAGGCCTGGCCTATGCAACCGTGGCGGCCGAGCGCGGCCACAAGGTGACCCTGTTCGAGTCCGGCCCGGACATCGGCGGCCAGTTCAACCTGGCGCGGCGCATTCCCGGCAAGGAGGAGTTCGACGAAACCTTGCGGTACTTCCGGCGCCGGATCGAGGTGCTCGGGATTGACCTGCGACTAAACACCACGGTCGACGTCGCCCAGCTCAAGGCCGGAGGGTTTGATGACGTGATTGTGGCTGCCGGCATCGAACCGCGTACGCCGCAGCTGGATGGTATCGATCATCCCAAGGTGGTCAGCTACATCGATGTGATCATGGGTCGACGTCCGGTCGGCAAGCGTGTCGCGATCATGGGCGCCGGTGGCATCGGCTTTGACGTCGCCGAGCTGATTACCCACGCCGGGACCTCGGCGGCGCTGGATATCGACGTCTTCGCTAAGGAGTGGGGCATCGACTTCGCCAATCATCCCCGAGGCGGAGTCACCGGCGTCACACCCCAGGTGGCCAAGTCAGATCGGGAGGTCATCCTGATGCAACGCAAGTCAGACGCGATGGGCAGGTCACTGGGCAAGACCACGGGCTGGACCCACCGGCTCACCCTGCAACGTCGCGGCGTCAAGATGATCAACAGCGTCGAGTACCTCAAGATTGACGATCTGGGGCTGCACGCCCGGGTGGCTGACCAGCCCGAGTTGTTCGAGGTCGACACGATTATTGTCTGCGCCGGACAACTGCCGAAACGCGACCTGTTCGATCTACTGGAGCTGGCCGGCGTCCGCGCGACCCTGGTGGGCGGAGCCTTTGAGGCGACCGAACTGGACGCAAAACAGGCCATCAATCAGGCGACGGAGCTGGCGGCAGCGGTCTGATTGACGCCCCGCACCTACCCCATCCGCTAGGTTGACAGTCTCCCCGCTTGCCCGACGAGTGGCGGCTTGAACGCGTCGGTCCCTGGGGGACCCTACAAGAGGAACGCTGAATGCAATCCGCTACCAACCGCCCGATCAACCGCAAGGTCGTTCTGGTCAAGCACGTTGAGGGCATGGTCGGCCCCGAACACTTCCGCTTCGAGGAGGAACCGGCGCGCGAGCCGAACGACGGCGAAGTGTTGGTCAAGGTGGATTCGATCTCTATCGATGCGTTCATCCGCACCAGCCTCAATGACGTTGAAGGCTTGCATACCCAGGTCAAGGTCGGCGGCACCGTCATCGCCCTTGGCGTGGGGCGGGTCATCGAGAGCAACGCCCCGGGCATCGCGGTCGGCGACGCCGTCTCCGGCCCCGTTTTTGCCCAGACCTACGCGACGATGCCGGCCGCAGTGTTCCAGAAGATCGATGACGCCCTGCCGCTGTCCACCTACCTCGGTGCCCTGGGCCTGACCACCGGTCTCACGGCCTATGTCGGCATCCGCTACGTTGGCGAGGTCAAGGCCGGCGAGACCGTTCTGGTGTCGGCGGCAGCGGGCGCGGTTGGATCGATCGTCGCCCAGATCGCGAAAATTCTGGGCGCCAAGGTGATCGGACTTGCCGGCGGGCCTGAAAAAGTCGCGTTCCTCACCGGCACCCTGGGCCTGGATGGGGCCATCGATTACAAGAACGAGGATGTCGCCGCACGGTTGAAAGCGCTGGCCCCCGAGGGCATCGACGTCTTCTTCGACAATGTGGGCGGCGAGGTACTGGATATCGCGCTGGACAACATCCGGGAACGGGGTCGGGTGGTTATCTGCGGGGCGATTTCCCAGTACAACGATCACCAGCATGTGCGCGGCCCGAGCCTCTACCTGCGTCTGGCCGAACGCTATGCGCGCATGGAAGGCTTCACCGTGATGCACTTCCCGCAGCACTTCGGCGAAGCCTCAGCCCAGATCATCCAGTGGATGAACGAAGGCAAGCTGACGATGCCCGAGCAGGTCGAGCACGGCATCGACGCCTTCCCCGCCGCGCTGCGAAAGCTCTTCGAGGGGCGCAACACCGGAAAAATGCTGGTCAAGCCCTGACGACCAGGCCGCTGAGCTGCGGTGACCGAGGCCATTCGCAAAAAGGAACCGCCATGGGAGACTATGTCTATCCCGGCATCGTCAGCAGCCTGGCGCTGTTGGTATACTATTTCACCTTGCTGCGTTCAGGCATGGCGCGAGGCAGGTTCAAGGTCGAAGTCCCGTCACACAGCGGGCCACCGGAGTACGAGCGCTACGTACGCGCGCATCAGAATACGCTCGAGCATCTTGTGCTGTTCCTGCCGGGGCTGTGGCTGTTCTCCGTCGCCGTTGGCCCGCTCTGGGCGGCGGGCATCGGTATCCTCTGGCCCATCGGGCGATTGTGGTACGCGCTCGGCTACACAACGGCGTCGGCGAAGCGAATGCCTGGCCTCCTGATGAGCATGCCGCCGATCTACATCTTCGTGCTCGGGTCACTGGCGGGCTTTGCGCTAAAGGCGCTCAACGTCATCGCCTGACGCGCCTTGCCTTACCTAACGGCGGTTGGCTGATCGTCGCCACGACGCCTAACCACAGGACACTCATGCCCACGCTCTTTGATCCCATTCGCCTTGGCGGCCTCGATCTGCCCAATCGCGTGCTCATGGCGCCCCTGACCCGCATGCGGGCCGACCCGGCGACGCGGGCGCCCACCGAGCTGGTTGCAGAGCAGTACGCGCAACGCGCCTCCGCTGGCCTGATCTTCGCCGAGGCGACCTCGGTTGACCCGATGGGGGTCGGGTATGTTGGCACACCAGGCATCTGGTCGGACGTCCAGGTCGAGGCGTGGCGCCGGGTGACCAAGTCGGTCCATCGGGCGGGCGGGCGGATCGTCCTGCAGCTATGGCATGTGGGTCGTATCTCGGAGCCAGCCGTGCTGGATGGTGCGACGCCGATTTCCAGCAGCGCCATCGCCTGCAGCGGCTTCATCAGCCAGATGAAACCCAAACGCCCTTTCCCGACGCCGCGAGCGCTGGAGTTGAGTGAGATTCCAAAAATCATCGAAGGCTTCCGACGCGCAGCGGAAAACGCTCAGGTGGCCGGCTTTGACGGTGTCGAAATCCACGGTGCCAACGGCTACCTGCTCGACCAGTTTCTGCAGGACTCCTGCAACAGGCGCACGGACGCTTATGGCGGGTCTATCGAAAACCGCGCCCGACTGCACCTGGACATTTCGGACGCCTGCATTTCGGTGTGGGGCGCTGAACGTGTCGGTATGCACCTGGCACCGCGTGGCGATGCGCAGGACATGGGAGACTCTGATCCTCGGGCGACGTTCACCCATCTGGCGCGTGAGCTGGCGAAGCGCGGAATTGGCTATCTTTTCCTGCGTGAACATGTTGGGCCAGATCGCCTGGCACCAGCGATCAAGGCGGCTTTCGGCGGCCCGGTGATCCTCAATGAGCAGTTCACGCTGGCGCAGTCCGTCGCCGATCTGGACGCCGGGATTGCTGATGCAATCGCTTTTGGCCGCAACTTCATCGCCAACCCGGACCTGCCCGCACGACTGCGCCTGGGCGCGCCTCTGAACGACCTCAACCCGGCCACGCTCTATCCGCCGGGACCGGCAGGTTATACGGACTATCCGACGATGGAAGTGGCTGAGGTGGCAACAGCCTGAGTTGACCGTGCCGGGCGTCCAAAGCCCGGAGACTTACCGCCCGACGAATACCGCTGGCCGCCGTTCCAGGAATGCCGCCACGCCTTCCTTATGGTCGGCCGATTTGAAGCAGGCGCTCAAAACCTCGACGTGGGCCTCCATATGTTGGGCGACGTCGCGCTCCATGCCGCGCCACACCAGCTGTTTCATATGCCTGAGCGAGAACGGCGAGGAGGCCAGATAGCCGCGGGCTTCCGCCATGGCGGTCTCCATCACCGCCTCGGGTGCGACGACCTCGGCTGCGTAGCCGATATCCTTGGCCTCGGCAGCCTCCAGAACGGCACCGGAGTACAACAGTCTTAGCGCCCGGTGTGGACCGATGATGCGCGGCAACAACCAGCTGCCCGCTCCTGTATCCGGCACCAGCCCGCGATGGGCGAAGTTCCAGGAAAACCGGCTCCGATCCGAAATGATCCTTACGTCGCATTGGCTGGAAAACTCGGCACCCATGCCGAAAGCGGCACCATCGATGGCCGCGATGACTGGCTTCGGACACTGGACAATTGGCCACCACTTCTCGCCCTCGTCAGCGCGCCCGCGCACGCCGCGGGTCTCGCCCGGGATCGTCACCAGATCGGCCAAATCGGTCCCTGCGCAGAACGCGCCACCGCTTCCCGTGATGATCAACACACGGACCCGATCATCCGCTCCCGCCTCGCCGACGGATCGGATGAACTTGCCAAGCATGGCATAGGTCATTGCATTCCGTTTTTCCGGACGATCAATGGTGATGATGCCGATGCCGTCAGCGTCGATGTCATAACGAATGTGGCGCTCGGTCATGATTTCCCTTCGGAGTATAGCTGTACGCCCACCAGCAAGGGGTGGGGCAGCCCGGGCCACGTCAAACTGACAGTTTGTTCAGATTATTCGCCTCCGATTATTTACATCGTAAAACGTTCTGTGCAACACTTCATCTCAGGATCGTTGCAAGACGAACGACCCCCGGAATTTTCTGGGAAACGATCAAGGTATCCTGGGAGGTTCGCATGGCGTCGGTAGTGGTGTTTGGAGCGGCAGGGCGTCAGGGGATGGCGCAGGTGCGGCAGCTGAAACGCGCCGGGCATGAGGTGCGGGCCATCTCGCGGCGCGCGGACCCCTTCCTTGGCGAAGATTTTGGTGCGGTGGACATCCGCCCGGCGGATATCCGCGATGTGGATTCGCTTTCTGCCGTGATGGAGGGCGCCGACGCGGTTTTTTATACTCAGCCGATCCAGGCGCCTGTTGGCTTGGTCGAAGCGGTCACCCGCATCGGCGAGGCGGCGGTCAAGGCCAAGGTTAAGCGTGTGGTTTGGAACACGTCGAGCTGGATACCGGATCGGGCCGGCGAGTCCTTCAGCTACGCGGCCAACACCGCCGGCATCAACGCCCTTTGGCGGACCGGCGCACCGGCGACAGTGTTCGGCTCGGTGCTGTTCATGGACAATTTGCTGACCAACTGGGCCTTCCCGTACATCGTCAGCGAGGGTCGCTTCGTCTACCCGCACAAGCCGCATCTGGAGTGCAGCTGGATCAGCCTGGACGACGTGGCCAAGTTCATGATCGCCGCGATCGACCGGCCAGACCTGGAAGGTGCCTGGCTCAACATCGGCGGCCCCGAGATCCTGCACCCGCCGCAGGTGGCGGAAATCCTCTCCGAGGCCGTGGGCCGCCCGATCAAGTACGACCCCAGCACGCCCAAGCAGTTCGCCAAGAACCTGGGCGATGCGTTCGGCGATGAGATGTCGCCGGAGGCGCGCCAGGCGACGGAGGCGTTCATGGAAGCCTTCTATACCTTTAACAACGAGGGGCCCCAGAAGGTGTTCAAGGTCGACATGGGTCCCGTGCTGGAGCGGATTCCGATCGAGATGGAAACCATGCGCCAGTGGGCCGCCCGTCAGGAGTGGCGGCTGACCAACAAGCCGAGGCCTCCGGCTGGCTAGAGCCGGAGGCGCTCGGGCTCTTCGGCCCTGTGGCTGCGCTGAGGGCCGCGCCAACACCAATTCCGTTGACAAAAATGGAGATACCCGGGTGCGCATTTCCGAAATCGAAAATACCAAGGTTTCGTATTTTCAGGGCAACTTTGCTCCCGTACAGCAGGAGCACAACGAACCCTGTACGGAAGTCATCGGTTCAATTCCCGAGGCTTTGGCCGGGGCCTT
This sequence comes from Alphaproteobacteria bacterium, assembly GCA_031415215.1. GTDB lineage: Bacteria > Pseudomonadota > Alphaproteobacteria > Caulobacterales > Caulobacteraceae > Phenylobacterium. Next base: position 10,962 of record JANORH010000251.1, read on the forward strand.
TTTGCGCATCGGAGCGAACCCGGTCTTTGTGAACGACCCGGCATCCTATCACCCCTTTGCCGGTGATGGCATGATCCACGAAGTGACATTCGACCGGGGTAAGGCGCACTACATCAATCGCTTCGTCGAGACGGAGGGCCATCTCGCCGAGCAGGCGAAGGGTGACTTCATCTGGGACGGTCCGATGACCCCGCCGGAAGTCATCGCCGAGTACGGCCCAGGCAAGAATATCGCGAATACAGCCATGATATTCCACGCCGGAAAATTCTTTGCCTTGCAGGAGGGCGCGCGTCCCTTTCAGGTGACCTTGCCGGATCTCAATCCTGTCGGTGAGACAGACTACGATGGGCGCCTCAAGCACGCGTTCACGGCCCATCCCAAGATCGACCCGCGGACAGGCGAGCTGATCGCCTACGGCTACGACGTGATGAAGAAGCCGTACTGCGCAGTCTCGATCATCAACAAGGACGGAGAACTGGTCCACACGACCGGTGTGGACATCCCGCGCCCGATCATGATGCACGACTGCGCCATCACCGCCAACTTCACGGTTATTCTGGACCTGCCCGTCGTGTTCGATTTTGCACGCATGGCGCAAGGCAAGGGATTGCTGAATTTTGACGCGACGAACGGCGCCAGATTGGGTGCTCTCGCGCGGGGCGCCAACGGCGAGACGACGAGGTGGTTCACGGTCAAGGATTGCTACTGCTACCACACGGTCAATGCCTTCGAAGAGGGCGATGAGATCGTCGTAGAGGGTTGCCGATCCGAGCGAAACAGCATCGGCGATGAGGTCAAGCCGGGCCCGGGAGATCGCAGCGACCTGCCGATGCTCTATCAATGGCGCCTGAACATGAAGACCGGCGGCGTCGAGGAACGGCTTCTGGATTCCGACTGGGGCTGTGAGTTCGCCCGCATCAATGAAGACTACATCGGCATTCGCAATCAGTTCACCTATGCCGCCAGGATAGCTGGCGACAATCTGGAATCAGGCTTCGATGGCATCATCAAGTATGATCTCGTGAATGAAACCAGTGCACACTACCCCTATGGTCCTGGTCGACTGGGTGGCGAGCCTATCTTTGCGCCAAACCCCGATGGCGTGAATGAGGAGGATGGCTGGGTCATCGGCTTTGTCTGGGACGAGCAGCAGCAACGCAGCGAGTGCATCATACTTGATGCGGCCCGTTTCGAGGACGGGCCTGTCGCCCGCGTCGTGATGCCTGCGCGCGTTCCCTTCGGGTTCCATTCTGCCTGGGTGGACCGTGATACGTGGGACCGTCAGCGGTCAGTTTGACAGCGCAGGACGACCGCTGACGGGTGCCATTTGGCGTGACCAGCATTCCGAAAGGTCGCGACACCCATATCAACCAGTGCTGTCGCATGCTCCGGATTCATCAGCCAGATCAACCCCGAAGCCTTTTACCAACGCCACGACCCCTGGCGTTACCGGGCAGCCAACGTTCGCACGCGCCCCAAACCGGCACTCACCACTCGCATGAGGGTTGAGTTCTTGGCGCCACATAAAGAAAACAAGTTAGTTGGCACAGAACAAGCAATCTTGACTTTTTTTAGATGAATGAGACCTTCTGTCGCTGATGGTCCTGACGTGGTTTGCGAGGGCGCATAGACGCTCCACCCACGACCAAAAGGGATTGAAGGGGAGTGACGAGATGAACCACATGGTCCGTGTTCGCGCAGAGTCGCGCCCGATGATGATGGCGCTAGGCGCAGCCGTCCTCGCTTCTTTTTTCGCCCCGACAGCGGCTGGTGCGCAGACCGCCTCAGTCGGCGCTGCCGTTGAGGTCGAAGAGATCATCGTCTCGGCCCGTCGCCGTACAGAATCAATTCAGGATGCGCCGGTTTCGGTCACCGCGATCTCGCCAAATCAGCTGGAAGCGGCGGCTTCGCCGAACATCCAGGATCTTGAAGGGCTGACACCCAACCTGGTAATAGACCCCAACAACGTCACGCCGAACTCGGCATCCATTGCCATCCGCGGCATCAGCTTCGAGGATATAGAGAAATCATTTGACCCTGCCGTCGGAGTTATACTGGACGGCGTCTATCTTGGAACCAACAACGGCGCGCTACTTAACTTCTTTGACTTCTCCTCAGTTGAAGTCCTGCGTGGGCCGCAGGGAACTCTGTTCGGTCGAAACACCACCGGCGGCGTCATTAACATCCGGCGTAGTCGACCGACGGGCGAGTTCGGCGGCAAGGTCCGCGTCGCCTTCGGCAATTTCGGGCGCCAGGACTATCGGGCGGTGCTGAACACGCCGCTGGTCGAGGACAAGCTGGCAGCGAAGCTGTTTTACTTCAGCTCCGACTTCGACGGATTCTATCGCAACGTCACCAAGAACCGCCGGACCGGTCGCAGCAAGAGCGAGAGCGTCGGCGTCAGCGTGCTGGCTACCCCTGTCGAGTCTTTTGACCTCCTGCTCACAGCGGAACATGGCCACGACGGTGGCGAGGTGGTGGTGACGCCCTACAATCGCTCAACCGACCTGATTTGCCTGCAGTTGCCGGTAGGCCCTGGCGGGTCGCTGGTGAGGGTCACTGGAATTCCTGCGGTCGAGTGCTCGCCCCGCCAACCCAAGGACCTCTACACCGCCTTTTCCAATCAATCCGACGCCACCAGTCTTTCACGCAACGCCCTGACGGCAGAGGCCAATTGGCGGCTGGGCTGGACGACACTGACGTCAGTGACCGGCTATATCGAGACTGACGAGGACACAAACTGGGACGTGGACGCCACATCCATAGACTTTTTCACCACGCAGCGAGTCCAGGACTACTATCAGTTCAGCCAGGAATTCCGCGCGGCGGGCGACTTGTCCGACAATGTCAACTACGTGGCTGGCCTCTACTATTTCTACTCGGAGTACTCTCTCCAGCAAACAAGCCGCCTCGGCGCCTTTCTTGGCAATGGACGCTCGACACAGCTCGCTGATCACAATGCCCAGTCTTACGCCGCCTTCGCCGATGTGGATTGGAAGCTCACAGAGCGCCTGCGACTGTCGTTCGGCGGTCGTTACACCTCCGATCACAAGAAGCTGAACAACCGCTTCGTGGGCGGCTTTAACGTTTCCGGCTCCGAGACCTGGAATGAGTTCACCCCGCGCGTTGGAGTGGACTATCGCTTCATGGACGATGTGTTGGGGTATGCAAGCTTCACGCGCGGCTATCGTTCAGGCGGATATAACGGCCGGGCCAGCACCGTCCTGTCGTCCATCACCACCTACGATCCGGAGAAGGTCGATTCCTACGAGCTGGGGCTGAAGACCAGCGCCTTTGATCGCCGTCTGACATTCAACGTCGCGGCCTTCTACACCAAGTACAACGACAAACAGGAAGAGACCGTCATTCCGACCCCGGGCGGTGCCACGGCGCAGGAGACAATCGTGACCAACGCCGCATCAGCGACGATCAAGGGGCTGGAATTCGAACTGACCGCCGTGCCGGTCGAGAACCTGACTTTTCGCGCGGCGATGGGCCTGCTCGACGCCGAGTATGACCAGTTCCCGTCACGCAGCGCGGCAGGTCTTCCGATCGACCTCTCGACGCTCACCATGCGCCGAGCTCCCGACGTGACAGGTTCGATCAGCGCCGACTATCGGTTCCAGACCGAGGCGGGTGATGTCGTGCTCTCAGGCCAGTATCGCTACATCGACCGGTACCAGACCACCATCTCGCGGGCGCCGGGCGTGATACCCTTCCGGAACGACCCGCGCGGGCTGACCGATGCTCAGAACAACGTCGAAGCCAGCCTCTCATGGTCAACAACGTTGGCCAACGGAAAGCTCTCGGCGCAGCTCTGGGGTCGTAACCTGCTCAACGACAAAGGCCTGTCTTCGGCCTTGCCGGTGGCCGGCCTCTTCACGTTTGGCGGTGTGCGGCCACCACGGACCTACGGCATCGAGATCGGCTATGAGTTCTAAGGCGAGATCGCGTGGACTTGACTAGACCTGGCTCTGGCTCGCCGTCGCGGGCGCTGAACCCGGACCTGCTTCATTCGAAAACAGTTCGCCTCGCTGCTAACAAGCAGTCTTGACTTTTATCTGCCTCGTCCTGATGACTTCGGGTGCGCTGGAACGGCGTCGTCAAAGCCTGAACGCAGGCGGGCGCCTAGAGCACGACAGCTTGAGGTGGATACCGGTTCAAGCGCCCGTCGTGCTCTAAACATATGAGAACGAGCCTGTTTATCCGTTTCAGATGATCCCATCTGAAACGGACAGGCTCCAGGAGCCTGGGAGTGCGTCCGACGATGGAGAGGCCAGTCAATCCTCGTCTCTCGGCCAGGTTGATCGGTGACCATGGCGCGTTGGCCAATGCCATTGGCCTGGCCCTTGCGGCAGACGACGTACGACTTATCGACTATCCCGCGAACGAGGACCCGGATGGATTTGATGTCTTGGTCTTTATTGCGCCCGACGCGCCCGCCGACACCATCGCTTCGACCCCGGTCTCCGACTTCTCCAAACAGGTCGGAGCCTGTCTGAGCGCTGCGTTCATGGCGCTTCAGAGCGGCGCGGCGTCGATTCGCGTCAAAGGGGCCGGAGGCTCGATCGTGTTCGTCGCGCCACCGGCCGGCAGTCGCCGTGCGTTCGACGCAGTGACGCAGGGCCTGCGGCTCATGGCCAAGGCCGCCGCCCTGGAACTGGGTCCTGAAAAGATACGCGTCAATATCGTGCTGCCAGGAAGCGGCGAGTCCCCACTCGGTCGATCATGTATGCCGGCTGACATAGCCCAGGTCGTAGCCTTTGCCGCAGCCCCGAGATCACAGTTCATGACCGGCGCCGACCTCGTCGTCGACGGCGGGACGCTGGCGCGATGAGTGGGCGTCTGCAAGATCGTGTGGTGATCGTAACCGGTGCCACCAAAGGCATCGGTCGCGAAACGGCGAAACTGCTGGCCCGCGAAGGCGCGAAGGTCGCCTGCACCGGGAGGAACGCCGGCGACGGTGCCAGCGTCGTCGCCGAGATCGTCTCGGAAGGCGGTCGTGCGATCTTCGTTGCGCATGACATCTCCAGTGAGGGCGACTGGCGAACAGTCGTCGCACGTACGGAAAGCGAGTTGGGCGGCGTCTATGGCGTGGTCAACAATGCAGGTGCCTTTTTTGTGAAGCCGCTGGCCGAGACCACAGAAGCGGATTTCCAAAGCATCTATGACGTCAACGTCCAGGGTGCCTTTCTCGGCATAAAGCTCGGTTTCGACGCCATTGCGCGAACCGGTGCGCCCGGCGCAATCGTCAACGTTTCGTCGCTGATGGGTCAGGTGGGATTTCCCGGAGCCATCGCCTATTGCGCCACCAAGGGTGCCGTCACCGGCTTGACCAAGACAGCCGCCATTGAAGGCGCAGCCATGCGACCGCAGGTAAGGGTCAACTCACTGCATCCTGGCGTGATCTGGACACCAATGATCACCAGCCAGTTCGGCGACGATCCGGCGCTGGCCCAGGCCTTCGCTGACGACACGCCCTTGAAGATGATCGGCCTGCCGAAATACATGGCCGACGCGATACTCTTTTTGGTCAGCGACGACGCCGCCATGGTCACCGGTGCCGAGTTGACAGTTGACGGTGGACGAGGAGCCGACTGACGCCATGGAAGGACACAAGACATGCAATTGAGCCGCGACGATCTCAAACGCGCCTATCGCACGATGTTCACCATCCGCGCCTTCGAGGAGCGGGTGGACAAGGAGTTTGCCCTCGGCAACATCCCGGGTTTCGCCCATGTCTATCTGGGTCAGGAAGCTTCCGGTGTCGGCGTCTGTTTCGACCTTTCAGACGAAGACCAGATCGGCTCGACCCACCGCGGTCACGGACACTGCATCGCCAAGGGCTGCGACGTGAAGGGCATGATGCTGGAAATCATGGGCAAGGCTGGTGGCCTCTGCGGCGGCAAGGGCGGCTCGATGCATATCGCCGACATGTCCAAGGGCATGTTGGGCGCCAACGCCATCGTCGGCGGCTCACCGCCTATCGCGGTAGGCGCGGCTCTGACCCAGAAACTGCTGAAGACCGGCAAGGTCGCGGTGGCGTTCTCGGGCGATGGCGCGTCAAACCAGGGCACAACCTTCGAAGCCCTGAACATGGCCGTGGTGTTGGGTGTGCCCGCCATCTTCGCCTTCGAGAACAACGGCTATGGCGAACATACTGCGGCCAGCTACGCGGTCGGCGCGCCATCAATAGCCGAGCGGGCCAAGAGCTTCGGGATGCCGGCCGAGGTGGTCGACGGTTCGGACTTTTTCGCGGTTCACGAAGCCATGGGCCGGGCGCTCGAACGGGGGCGAGCGGGCGAAGGCCCCTATGCTCTGGAGATTGTCTGCTCGCGCTTCCTCGGCCACTTCGTGGGCGACCCGCAGGCCTATCGTCTGCCCGAAGAGCTGGCGCAGGCCCGGGCCAACGATCCGCTGACCCGCTTCCGCACCAAGGTGACAGGGGCAAGTCTTCTGGACGACGCCGAACTGAACGCCATCGACACCGAGGTACTGGCCGAAATCGAGGAGGCAGTGGCGGTGGCCATGGCCGCCCCACGGCCGGACCTGTCGACCCTAGAACACGACGTCTACGTCAGGTATTGAACATGGCTCGCAAATCATATCGTCAAGCAATCAACGAAGCGCTCCGCCAGGAGATGCGGCGCGATTCCAAGGTCATCATCATCGGCGAGGATGTCGCCGGTGGTCAGGGCGCATCGGGAGAGACGGGCGGCGTCGGCGGCGTGTTCGGCGTCACCGGCGGTCTCTACAAGGAGTTCGGGCCGGAGCGGGTGCTGGACACCCCGATCAGCGAGAGCGCGATCATTGGCGCGGCCTCCGGCGCGGCGCTGACCGGCCTGCGCCCCGTGGCCGAGATCATGTTCGTCGATTTCGTCGGCGTGTGCTTCGATCAGATTTACAATCAGGCCGCCAAGTTCCGCTACATGTTCGGCGGCAAGGCCAAGACGCCAATGGTCATTCGCACCATGATCGGCGCGGGCTTCCGCGCCGGCGCGCAGCACAGCCAGACGCTGCATCCGCTCTTCACCATGGTGCCCGGCCTCAAGGTGGTCATGCCTTCGAACGCCTATGATGCAAAAGGCCTGCTGATCAACGCCATACGCGACGATGATCCGGTGATATTCATGGAATCCAAGGTGCTCTACGACACTGAGATGGAGGTTCCCGACGAGGCCTACCGGATCGCCTTTGGCGAGGCTAATGTCGTCCGCGAAGGTAAGGATCTGACGTTCGTCGCCTTTGGTCCCATGGTCCAGCGCGCCCTGGCGGTTGCGGAAATCTTGGCCAAGGACGGCGTGTCAGTGGAGGTGATCGACCCCAGAACCACGTCGCCACTCGACGAGGACACCATTCTGGAAAGCATCGCAAAGACCGGACGCCTGGTGGTCATCGACGAAAGTCCACCCCGCTGCTCGCTGGCCGCCGACGTCGCCGGAATGGTTGCCAGCAAGGGATTCCGCAGCCTGAAGGCACCAGTTGGACAGGTGACCTGCCCGCATACGCCGGTCCCCTTCGCCCCCAATCTGGAAGACGAGTTTATCCCCAATCCGCGGCGTATCGAAGAGGCGGCGCGCGCGGCGCTCGCCTGGCGCTGATCTTAACCAAGGAGCGATCATGACCACCAGCCGCCAGTGGCTGATCAATGGGCGACCGAATGGCCGCGCGCTGGTCCAGGATGACTTCAAGTGGGTGGAGACCGAACTCGGCGCGCCGGGCGATGGCGAAGTCTTGCTGCGGACCCTCTATCTGGCGTTTGACCCAGCGCAGAAGGGCTGGATGGAGAACATCGGCGGATATGCCGCGCCTACGGAGATCGGCGACGTCATGCGCGGCTCAGGTCTCGCTGAGGTGGTGCGGTCGAACAGTCCTCTGTTGCACCAGGGCGACAAGGTCACAGGCCAGCTGGGTTGGCGCGACTTCGCCATCATGCCCGCCAAGGACCTGCTGAAACTGCCTGACGACGGCCCGGCGACCGCTCACCTCGGCGTCCTGGGCACCACGGGCCTGACCGCCCTCTTCGGACTGCAGCGGATCGGCAAGCCGTTTCCCGGCGACACGGTGGTCGTCACCGGTGCCGCCGGCGCCACGGGGTCGGTGGTCGGCCAGATCGCCAAGATCGGCGGCTGCAAGGTGATCGGGGTCGCCGGCGGAGCGGAGAAGTGTCGCTGGCTGGTGGACGAACTCGGGTTCGACGCGGCGGTGGACTACAAGGCCGGCGACATCCGCAGACAGGTTCGCGAGCACGCCAAAGGCGGCATCGACGTGCTTTGGGACAACGTGGGCGGGCCGATCCTTAACGATCTGATGGGCGAAATCGCCCTGCACGCCCGCGTCGTCATTTGCGGCGGTATCAGTCGCTATCAGTTGGGGCAGATGCCGGCCGGGCCGGAAAACTACTTCAACCTGGTGTTCAAGCGCGCCACCATGGAGGGCTTCATCCTCACCGATTTCATGGGTGAGTTTCCGTGGGCACGGCGACGAATCTCTGATTGGATCCGCGACGGGCGTCTGAAGTTCAAGGAAGACATCCAGGTCGGCCTTGAGAATGCCCCCCAGACCCTGATGCGTCTCTTCGAAGGGGCCAATTTCGGCAAGCAACTGCTCAAGGTCGCGGACGGGAACTGACCGTTGCCGATCATCCGATACGACGAGCCTTTGCGCGTCCTGGTCTCGGTCAAGGGCCACCCGTTTGACCGCAATGCATTTGCCTCGGTGTTCGAGGACATGGAGGGCGTCCAGGCCAGCTTCGTCGATCAACCGGCGGCCGGGCGGATGATGAACCCTGCGGCCATGGAAGGGTTCGACGCGCTGGTGCTCTATGACATGCCGGGCATCGACTTCCGCGTAGCCGGCGACAAGCCTGGAACCGTGGAACCCGAGGCCTCGGTCAAGACAGGCCTTGAAGCCCTTCTCACCCAAGGCAAGGGCGTCGTCGCCTTGCATCACGCGATCGCCGGTTGGCCCGACTGGCCGGAGTATGCGGACTGGCTGGGTGGTCGGTTTCTCTACACGCCCGGCCTTGTGCGTGGCCGGATTTGCCCGGATTCCGGATATCGGCACGATGTGGCTTACGAGGCCGAAGCCGCCGATCCAGCGCACCCGGTCCTCGATGGGATTCCACAAACCTTCCCGTTGAAGGACGAACTCTACCTCTACCAGGTGTTCGAGGCCGAAGTGCAGCCCCTGCTGCGGGCCCGCCAAGCCTTCGTTCAAGACGGCTTCTATTCGGCACACCGCGCGGTTGCCAAAGGCGAGATGTTCTCCAACGCCGGGTGGAAACACCCGGTCGGCTCGAACCTGATCGGTTGGACCAAGCGAGCGCTGAACAGCCCCTTGGTCTATCTTCAGCCCGGAGACGGCCCGCAGACCTACGCCGACTCCAATTTCCGCCGGATCGTACGCAATGCGATTGCGTGGGTCGCGTCCGATGCGGCGCACCTCTGGGCGAAAGGCGCGTCGTCGCAGGCGGCGCGGCAAGCATAGAAACGGACTGATCCGTTTGAAAAAAACACGGGTGACTTTTTTATTCGGTGCCGTATGGTTTTGTACCGATGCGCCCGAGAGCGCGGGGAGGATTGACGTATGAGCCAGGTCGTCGCCGAAGGTGTCTTCGTTGAGCGTGAGGGCGGACCCCGGATGGTCGCAGGCCGGCGCAAGGCCGATGGCGAAGTGCGTTTCCCTATGCCCACGGGTCCCGAGGCCGCGCAGTACGACGCGATTGAAGTCACCGGCGAGGGCCGCCTTTGGTCGTACACGATGCAGAGGTTTCGCCCAAAGACACCGCCCTATATCGGCGCCGACGACGAGAAGACCTTCAAGCCCTTTGCCCTTGGCTATGTGGAGTTTCCCGGCCAGGTGATCATCGAGGGGCGCATCCTTGTGGATGACGTTTCAACCCTCAAGATCGGTCAGCCGATGCGCGTGGCAATTGAGACGTTCGCGACGTCTAGCCGCGGCGAACTGAGAACCTACGCCTTTGAACCGACGACCTGAAACGAGGAACCTGCGGACATGACCCAAGTTCATATTATTGGCGCTGGAATCCATCCGTTCGGACGCCATGACGACAAGACCGGACTTGATCAGGGCGTCTTTGCAGTGCGCGAGGCCCTGGCCGACGCTGGTCTCGAGTGGTCAGACATTGAGTTCGCCTTCGGTGGATCTTCCGCGGCAGGCAGCGCCGACGCCGCCCTGCCACGCCTGGGCCTGACCGGTGTGCAGTTCATCAACATCTCCAATGGCTGCGCCACAGGCGGTTCCTCGCTCTTGTCCGGCTACTGGGCGATCAAGTCGGGCGAGTTCGATCTGGGCGTCGTGATCGGCTTCGACAAACACCCGAGAGGCGCCTTCAACGCCGACCCGGAGGCTTTGGGCCTGCCGCGCTGGTACGGCGAAACCGGCATGATGCTGACCACCCAGTTCTTCGCCATGAAAATCCGCCGGTACATGGAGCTTCATGGCATCAGCGATACGACACTGGGGCGGGTTGCCGTGAAGGCCTACGAGAACGGAACCGTCACGCCCCACGCCTGGCGTCGATCCCCGGTTGATCTGGAAACAATTATGGGCAGCCAGATGCTGTCTGATCCGTTGACCAAGTTCATGTTCTGCTCGCCGGCTGAAGGCGGCGTGGCGCTGGTGCTCGCATCAGAAAAGAAGATGCGGGAGCTTGGCCTCTCCGGGCCCCGGGTTCGCGGTGCGGCGGTCCGTACCCGTCCCCGTGGATCCTTCGAAGTGTTCGCGCCATCCCTGGACGTCGAACGGGGCGTCTCGCCGACAGAGCTGGCATCGAAGGCCGCTTATGAAATGGCCGGCGTCGGCGCGAGCGATATCGATGTCGCGCAGATCCAGGATACGGAATCGGGTGCCGAGATCATGCACATGGCGGAAAATGGTTTCTGCGCCGATGGCGAGCAGGAAGGATGGCTCGCCGAGGGTGCCACCCGGCTTTCAGGCAAGCTTCCCATCAACACCGACGGCGGTTGTCTGGCCTGTGGCGAGCCGGTAGGCGCGTCAGGCTTGCGGCAGGTTTACGAGAACGTCCAACAACTTCGTGGACGTGCCGAGGGTCGACAGGTTGACGGGGCGCGACTGGCCTACAGTCAAGTCTATGGCGCGCCGGGTCTTTCCGCCGTCGCAATTCTGGAGGCCTGATCATGGATGGATCAACACCAGGATATCGGCCTGATCGCCACCCGTCGGAGTCGTATGACGACATCCTCAACAGAGATACGCGGGTGGTTCCGGACTTCCTGCGCCAGGGTCCCGAGCCTGATCTCGGACTGGAAGCCGTGCCCGTCTCCCGGTACTTCGACCCGGCTTTCTTCCAGAAAGAAGTCGATCACGTCTGGTCGAAGATCTGGCAGATGGCTTGCCGAGAGGAGGATATTCCCAACTCTGGCGACTATCATATCTACGAGATCGTCGGAAAATCCTTCATCGTCACCCGCACAGCGACGGGTGAAATCCGCGCCTATTACAATGCGTGCCTGCATCGTGGCCGCAAGTTGGTGACCCTCAACGGCTGCAAGGATGAGTTCCGCTGCCCCTATCACGGCATGACCTGGAACACCGACGGCACGTTCAAGGAGAACCCCATCGGCTGGGACTTCCCGCAGTGGGAGGGCCGCGACATGGGGCTGCCTCAGGCCAAGGTCGATACCTGGGGTGGCTTTGTTTTCATCAATATGGATTTGAATGCCCCGGCGCTGATGGACCAGATCGCGCCGATGGCCGAGCACTTCAAGGGCTATGACTACGCCAACCGCTACAAGTCGATGCACGTTTCCAAGGTCGTGCGCTGCAATTGGAAGGCGTTGGCGGAAGCCTTCATGGAGAGCCACCACTCCGTCACCACCCACCCGCAGATTTTGCCATTCCTGGCCGACGCCAACAGCCAATACGATGTGCTGAACGATTATGTCAGCCGCCAGTTCTCCGCGTCCGGCGTGCCCAGCCCGTTTGTCGCTGACGAGAACTACACGCCGACCGAGATTATCCAGGCCATGAGTGGCACGAGCGGTGCTCGGCGCGGATTCGGCGATGAGGCGGAGAAACTTGTGCCTGACGGCATGAGCGCCCGGGCCTTCGCGGCCGAGCAGGCCCGCACGATGCTCGGCGCTGAAGACGGTTGGGACTACTCGGAATGCTCGGACGCTGAAATGGGCGACCCGATGCTCTACAACATCTGGCCGAACATGAGTTTCTGGGGCGGATACGCCCCCAATCTGGTCTATCGCTGGCGCCCCAACGGACGCGATCCCGACAGCGGGATCATGGACGTCATCATGCTCAAGCGCGTCCCCAAGGAAGGACCACGGCCAAAGCCCGCACCAGTGCGGGAACTGGGGGTCGATGATCCCTGGAGCGACGCGGTCGAAATGGGTGGCCTGGCCGGAATTTTCGAGCAGGACATGGGCAATCTGCCCTACGTGCAGGAGGGCCTGCACTCCTCCGGCAATGGCGAGGTCCACTTCGGGCGCTATAGCGAGATGCGCATCCGGCAGCTGCACATCATGATTGACCGCTACATCGCTGCAGGCGAAGCGGCCGACGGCAAATAGACCCTATCTGGCCGCCATGGCGGCCATGACAGAGGCCGTTATCTCATCTCCCGTCGGGTTGCGACGGAGGGTGAGCCCGCCGTTCACCTGCAGGTTCTGACCGGTCATGAAGCACTCGTCGCTGGCCAGCCACACGGCGGCGGCGGCGATATCTTCGGACGTCCCGATCCGACCCAGGGGATAGGCGCTGGCGAAGGCTGCAAACACGCCCGGAGTCTGCTTGGCACCAGCCGTCATGGGCGTGTCGGTCAGACCCGGCGAGATCGAATTGGCGCGAATTCCCCGGGCGCCGAACTCGTTGGCGACGCAACGCACCACATGATCTGTGCCCGCTTTGGTGCCCATGTAGGCGGCGTGGTCGTTGAGCATGATCGTGGCGGTGGCCGAGCTGATCTGGATCAACGAACCGCCCTGATCCATGACCCCGATCATCGCCTGCAGGAAGAATATCGGGCCGACGAACTGCAGATCGCTGATCGTCTTGAGTTCCTCCTCCGAGTTTTCGAGGAACGGCTTCAGCAGGCCCCAGCCTGTCGCGTTCACGCCGATCTGCACGTCGCCCAGCTTTGACTTCGCTATCTCTGCCAGGGCGAACACGTCGTCGCGCCGGGTGATGTCGCACTGCGCCCAGTGCCCCCCGATCTCGCCGGCGAACCGCGAAAGTTCGTCTTCCTTGCGACCGGCCACCAGAACCCTGGCACCTTCCGCTGCGAGGCGGCGCGCAATCACCTGACCCATGTTGTCGCGGCCTGCTGCACCCAGAACCACGGCGCCCTTGCCCTCAAGTCGACCCATCTTCTCGCTCCTGATTTACATGCCCGGGTGGCCGGCCATCATGCCGCCGTCCACCAGAAATTCTCCGCCGGTGACATAGCTCGCTTCGTCCGACGCCAGGAACACGGCCATGGCAGCAATCTCCTCGGGCCTACCCATCCGGCCCATCGGCGACATAGCGTGAAATACCGGCAGAAGTTGTGGCGCGGCGGCCAGCGCCGGTGCCAGGATCGGCGTATCCGTGGCACCGGGATGCAGGGAATTGCAACGGATGTTGTATCCGGACCGGGCACAGTGGGCCGCAACAGCCTTGGTCAGCATCCGTACGCCGCTTTTGGTCGCAGAATAAGCCGCGTCGCTGGGGATGGCTGCGTAGGCCGCGGTCGACGCGATGTTGATCAGCGACCCACCGGATCCGCCCGGATTTCGCCGCATGGTCGAAATGCCATGTCGGCAGCCCAACATCACGCCCGTCAGGTTGACGTCGATCACCCGGTTCCAGGTCACCAGGTCAACATCCTCGATCGACTGTCCGCTGACGATGCCGGCGTTGTTGACCACCACATCCAGGCGACCGAACCGCTTCAACACCAGCGCCATCAGCCGTGTCCAGGCCTCGTCATCGGCGACGTCGAACTGATGAAACAGCGCGCCTGTCTCCTCAGCGACCTCAGCCCCGAGCTTCGACTGAACATCAGCGATAACAACCGACGCGCCCTCGGCAACAAAACGCCTCGCCGTCGCCGCGCCGATCCCCGACGCGCCGCCCGTGACAACCGTCGCCAAGCCCCGCAACCGATCCATGCGATACTTTAGATCGGCTCGAAAAGTATCGGCAAGGCTTAGTTCGACACATGCGATTGTTTTCGGCACCTCTGCTGGAAATTGATTGATTGCAGCTCGCGAGCGTGCCTAAATCCAGGCTCGGTGCAGTCCCGCAGAACGGGATGCGCCAACAACAATTGCAGGGCGGAACGATGACGATCCAGGTCAAGATCGAAGAAGCGACGAATCCATTCCTCAGCGGCAACTATGCGCCGGTGACGGAAGAGCACGTGACGTCATGTGTTGAGATCGAAGGCGAAATTCCGAAGGATCTGAACGGAAACTTTCTGCGGATTGGCCCCAATCCCGTGTTCGTGGCTGACGTTTCGACCTATCACATATTCGACGGTGACGGGATGATCCACGCCGTTCAGTTCGAGGACGGCAAGGCCACCTATCGCAACCGGTTCGTCGACACCGAAGGTCTGCGCCTCGAACGCGCCAAGGGCACCTGGATCTGGAAAGGCATGTCCAGCATGACCGACCTGGTAAAGGGCGTGCCACCGCCGGAAGAGGGGATGTTCAAGAACACCGCCAACACCGCGATGGTCTATCACAACAACACCCTGTTCGCGCTGATGGAGAGCGCCCCGCCGCACGCGATCCAGTTGCCCGATCTCACCACCGTGGGCGAGCACACGTTTGGTGGCAAACTGACCCACCCCTTTACCGCGCACCCGAAAGTCGACGCGGTGACCGGCGAGATGATGACCTTCGGCTATTCGCCTTTCCCGCCCTACCTCACCTACAGCGTGGTCGACCCCAAGGGCGAGATCATTCACACCGCACCCATCACTATGCCCAAGGGTGTGATGATGCACGATTGCGCGATCACCGAGCACCACACGGTATTCCTGGACATGCCGATCACTTTCGACCTTGGCCGCGGCATGGCCGGAGGGCTGATGCTGGATTGGGAGCCGGAGAACGGCTCGCGCCTGGGTGTCATGCCGCGCTTCGGTCGGGACGAGGACGTCAAGTGGTTCAACGTCGCACTGTCGATGGTCTTCCACGTGTCGAACGCCTGGGAAGAGGGCGACGAAATCGTCGTGCAGGGCAGCCGCTCGATGCACACCGACATCTCACGCGCAACCGAGAACGCGAGCAGCAAGGAAGCTGACACCGACCAGCTGGGCCAGCTCTACGAGTGGCGGCTCAATATGGTGACGGGCACGGTCAAGGAAGGCTATCTGGACACGCAGCACTACTGCGACTTCACCCGGATCAACGACGATCTATGTGGTCGCAAGACCCGCTTCACCTATGCCGCCCGCTTTGATCCCGCGCAGGGCGCATTGTTTGACGCGGCCTTGAAGTATGACGGGTCGACCGGCAAGATTCAGGTGCATGCGCTGGGAGAAGGTCGCTTTGGCGGCGAGGGCGTTTTCGCAAAGCGGGACGGGGCCGCTTCAGAGGACGATGGCTATGTCATCGCCTTCGTATGGGACGAAAAGCTCGGCCAAAGCGAGTGTCTGATCATCGACGCCAAAAATTTTGAGGGTGCGCCGGTGGCGAAGATCCGCATCCCGCACCGGGTTCCCTTCGGCTTCCATGCCGGGTGGGTCCCGACAGCCTGACCGACGAAACCCCCGAGGCCGGCGCGGCCGGCCTCGGGATCCGCGCTTTCAGCCTGCTGGGGGCCGAGGCTTGTTGCTCAGGCGCCAGTCCTGGCGCTTGGCCCATGTCGCCATGGTCTCCAGCTCGATGGGAATCCGCTCCAGAACCGGCCCCATATCCACCCTGAACGGCTTCAGCGGCGACTTGTTGTTGTACTCGTAGAAGGCACCGATCGAGGGGGCCAGGATCGCACGCTCCTCATCGCCCATGTCTTCAAAGGCGTTGGCCAGGTGCCTGCCAAATTCGGCGGGTGTGCTCGGATCGTACTTGATCGGCCGGCCCACAGCGTCCGACAGATGCTTTGCTACCGTCTGCGGCTTCAGAATCTCAGGGCCGCCGATATTCATCCAGGCCCCTTCGAGATCTGGACGATCAATCGCCGCGATCATGAACTTGGCTACATCGTCCAGACTGATCCAGCTGCACTCCAGATCCGGGTGATGTGGATAGACGTATCGTCCCTCGCTGACGATGAAGGGAAACGCCCAGTTGGTCAGCAGATTATCCATGAACAACACCGATCCAAACACCGTGGCCGGTACGCCCGTCCGCCAGAGAGCGTTGATCCCCTTCGTGTTCTCACCATAGGAAAAGGGGTCGCCCGCCTTGTCCGGGATCCATCCTGATGTATTCCAGACCACGCGCTTCAGATTGGCCCTCTTGCCCGCGCGACCAATCGTGGTGACGGCCTGCACCCGATCAACGCGGGCGCGAAGGGGATGGGTATAGAACGCCGCATCTGCGCCCTCCATCGCCGCAAACACTGAGTCTTCGTCATAGATGTCCGCAGGTCGTACCTCGACATTTGCAAACGTCTCGCCGTAGAACGGATCCGCACTTCGCGAGATGGCGCGCACATCATGGCCCGCCGCCTTTAACTGGCGCACCTGCGCCAGCCCCTGGCGGCCACTCGCGCCAAAAACTGCAACCAACGCCATGCATGCTCTCCTTCAAAGCTCTGTAGATCTGCGTCTGGCCGGCGAGCAAAGGCGTCGCCTGAAAATCCGCGCAACAACACTCATCTCGGCCCATTTTCAGCGCAATTGCTGTTTTCTCGTCCGCCAAACTGACTGACCGCGCCGCGCGCGTCTCCTAGCAGTTCCGAGAGTATTCAGGGCGGGTACCGGGCGGCCCGTCTGGAGCAGGACAGCTTGAAGCGGATCCCGGTCCAAGCGCCCGTCGTGCTCTAAACATATGAGAACAAGCCTTTCTATCCAGATCAGATGGTTCCATCTGATCTGGAACGGCTCTAATCGGTTGGATCGTCCGCGATCCGCACGACGGTCTTGCCAAGGTTCCGGCCGGACAACATGTCGATCATGGCACGGCCGGCGTTTTCGATCCCATCCACGACATATTCGGCGGGCTTCAGTCGTCCATCGCGGATCATCCCGCCGACCTCGTCCAGGAACCTGGGGCGGAGATCCCAGTAGTCGGCAACCATCAGCCCCTTCATCACCACCCGCTTCAGCGCAATCGTCCGCAGCAGATGCGCCGCCTGGTCCGGCCCCGGCGGCGGCACATCATCATTGTAGCCGGCAACCAGACCGCAGACGATCACGCGACCATAGGGCTTCATGTTGTTGAACGCAGCCCAGAACACGTCGCCGCCAGCGTTCTCGAAGTTCACATCGATGCCCTGGGGACAGGCCGCCGCCACCAATCCGGCGAAGTCCGGCTGGGTTCGATCCAGACAGGCGTCGTATCCGAGCTCCTCGATCGCAAACCGGCACTTCTCCGCCGAGCTGCTGACGCCGACAACGCGGCAACCTTTGAGGCGGGCCAGCTGACCGGCAACCGCGCCGACGCCACCCAGAGCGGCCGAAATAAATACGGTCTGCCCGGCCTCGGCCTCGGCCAGTTTGGTCATTCCGGCGTAGGCCGTGAGTCCCGGCATGCCCAACGCCCCAAGGTGGGTCTGCAACGACCCCACATCCGCGTCGACCTTGCGAAGCATTTCGCCTGGCAGGGCGCAGTAGTCCTGCCAACCCCCGAAACCCGCGACGAACTCGCCTTCCTTGAATCCAGGGTGCCGCGACTGCACCACTTCCAGGATCGCCTCGCCCGGTATGGGTGCGCCCAGCTGTGTCGTCGGCGCATACCCCACCGACATGCTCGGACTGATGTGAACGCGAATGTAGGGGTCCACCGTCAGATAGAGCGCACGGCACAGCACCTGACCCTCCGCCAAGTCGGGCAAGGCGGTCGTGACCAGCTCAAAGTCGCTCTCCCGGGGCATACCGTCCGGATATCGACGCAGCGTCATCTGGCGGTTGACGGCGTTCATCGTCCCCATCCCTTCTATAGTCGTCCGGTGATCGTTCGCGCCCGATCTGCCTCGCTGCGGGTCGGAGGGCTAGTCGGAGAGCCTTACAGTCGCCGTCCCGACCAGCGGCCGGTCACCTGGCTCACGCTCCAGCCAGATGTCGCAGTCGGCAAACCTCGCGCCGTCCACCAGGCGGACAGCCGTCACCGCACCGCGCGCTGTGATCCTGTCGCCGTCCAGCACAACCTTCGGGAAGGTCATCACGAGCCGGGTCACGCAGCCCTGCCCGGCCCAGGCATGCAGCATGTTGACCATGTAGCTGAGCCCCAGCGGACCCTGGTTGATCGTGCGTTGGCCAAACCCCATAGCATCGCAGGCATTGCGGTCCCAGTGAACCGGGTTCGGATCGCGCAGGATCGCCGCCATGGTCCGCATGCGTTCGATTCGCACGCTCTCCATCAGCCACTCAGGAATGAGATCGCCCGCCTGAACCTTCATGACGACAGCCCCCGGCGATAGATCCATGTGATCGTGGAACGCGCCGCCAGAACGCCGTCGGCCTGCGCCACCTCGAATTGAAACTGAATGCGATCATAAGGTTTATCGTCTGGCCACTTGCGCCGTTCGGCGGACACCACCTTGCCGCTGATGGCATAAGGAACGTCTTCGCGCAGCGGCCAGAACATTTCCCAGTCATAGCTTTCGATGCCGATTGAGAAGTCCGACTCGGCCTGACCAAGCGCGAACATCTCGGCGATGGACGCGCCACATCCCAGGATCGGCATGTGAAAAAGCACTACGGGGTGGACCATGCCGTCAGCCAGAAGGTCCGCGCCGGTGCATTCGGTCAGCAGGAAATTCTCCCAGTGGGCCACGGTATAGATGCCGCCAGGAAACTGATGCCCGACGATGGCGCGGATTTCCGCTTCGGGAGGTATTGGCCGGGGTTCTGGCATCATCTTGCCTCTGCAGAGCTCTCGTCACGCGAGACCGGTCGCTGTTATCCCGAGCCCGCGCGTGACTGTCAAAACCAAAATGTGTTCCGGGTTCTGGATTGGCGAAATTCACGTTCGGGTCTTTGGAATTGCTCCGATCGGCAAGGTCATTGCGCGCCGACCAAGAGCGTTGCGTTCGTCCTGTCGCGGCTCAGCGCCGCGTCGAAGCAGGGGATCATCACCAGGCCTTCATTCACGCAAATTCGACCGACCGCCTTTCGATCCTCCGATTTCACAGGTAAGACCGCTGGCGCGCCAAACTGCGCGGCGGGAGGAAATGATGGGTCGAGTTCAAGGCAAAGTCGTGATTGTAACCGGTGCCGCGTCAAACCCCGGACTTGGGTACACCGCAGCCGTCAGCCTGGCCCGCGAGGGCGCGAAGGTCGTTGTGACGGATGTCGACGCCGCCGGCGCTGAACGCTGCGCCGAGGAAATTCGAGCAGCTGGTGGCGAGGCGATTTCACTGGCCCAGGACGTGACCAGTGAAGACGTCTGGAAGCACGTCATGGCCACTACCATCGAAACCTACGGGCGTCTCGATGTCCTTGTAAACAACGCGGGAATTGCCGTCCTCAAGCCGTTGGATCAGCTGTCGCTGGGGGACTTCAACCGGCAGATTTCAGTCAACCTGACCAGCGTGTTCCTGGGCTGCAAATATGCGACTGCGGAGATGCGCAAAACGGGTGGGGGGTCGCTGATAAACCTCTCGTCCGTGGCCGGGCTGGTCGGCATCTCTACCTGCGTGGCCTATGGTGCCTCGAAAGGCGGCGTGCGGCTGATGTCCAAATCCCTGGCCGTGGAACTGGGCAAGTACGGCATCCGCAGCAACTCCGTCCATCCCGGCGTGATCTGGACCAACATGCAGTCCGGCGCCGGAAACGGTACGCGGGAGAACGCCGACACCCTGGCGGCAGGTATTCCGCTGGGTCGGGTGGGCGAGCCCAGGGACATCGCCAATTGCATCCTCTACCTGGCGTCCGATGAGTCCGACTACATCACAGGTGCGGAGTTCACCGTCGACGCCGGCATGACCGCCGCATAGCGGGTCGACGCTGTACCTCGGAAATATGGATCACGGTGTGGTATTGCGGGTTTGCTGCATGCGCGGCAATGTCCGGTCGTGATGCTCAGCCCGACGCTCATCGAAGGTGGTGAGCGCCGGACGCGACAGGGATCGCGGTGAACACAGGGAGTCGGTCATGGCATCCAGGGTTTTGGTCGTAACCAAGGGGCATCCGTTCGATCACAACGCCTTCCATGCGTTGTTCGACGCCAACCCGGACGTCGTCGCGACCTTTGTGGAACAGCCAGCAGCGCAAGTAATCCTGCGGCCAGAAAACATCACGTCGTATGACGCTGTGGTGTTCTACGACATGATGGGAATTCCCATGGGGCCGGACGCCCTGGCGGCCGCTCAACCCCCCGCGGACTATGTCAGAAGTGTCGAGGCGCTTCTGGACAAGGGTGTTGGTCTGGTCCTTCTCAATCACGCCTTGGTGCAATGGCCGTTGTGGCCGCTGTGGCAGGAAATAACCGGATCAACTTTTCGGCTGACGCAGGGCGAGGTCAACGGCGTTGTTGTTCCGGGCTCGGGCTACCGCGGCGGCGGCGGCGAGCCTCACCGCAACGCCACCCACCGGCTGTCGCCGGTCGGCCCGTCCCATCAGGTGACCCGTGGCCTTGAGGCCGGGTTCGAGATCACCGACGAGCTCTACCTGCGAACGCCTCTGCCGGTGACTCCGGACATCGTGGCTCTGTTGACGAGCGACTATGCGTTCACCCAGGCCAATTTCAGCCCGCCGCCGCTTGCACCCCCGTCCGAGCAGGAGTCCTGGACCCACGAGGACGGTGACAGTGTCATTGTCTGGGCAAGGCGCGCCCGCAACAGTCCCGTGGTCGCATCAGAAGCGGGAGATGGACCGGCCGCCTACTCAAATCCCGACTTTCAACGCTTGCTTGCTAATGCGATCGCCTGGGTGGCATCCGACGAAGCACGCGCGTGGGCGCGCAACCGCCCGACCTTGGATTAGACGTTCAACGTCTGTATCCGGAACGCTATGAGTGGCACCCATGCCAGGTAACGCCAAAGCGCCGACCCGCGAAAAGGTCCCCGCCACGACGAGCGGCCCATCGACGGATGTCCTGCTGCGCCAGGCCGCCCAGCGAGGGCGCTACATCAGCGATACCATCCTGGCGAGACGCCGTCGCATGCTCGAAGCGGCCAAACAGATGATCGCTGAGGCTGGCCCCGACGGCTTTACGATCCGTGAACTGAGCCGCCGCGCCAAGGTCTCGGTGACGACCATCTACGCGACCTATGGCGACAAACTCGGCCTGGTAGCGGCCGCTATCGAGGACTATTATCAAAGTCTTCCGCTGTCCCGTGCGCCACAAACGACCAGCCTCTCGACACTATTGGCGTCCAAGGAAGACGTACGCCGGGCCATCCTGGCAAATCCGCCGTATGCCCGTCAGTACGCCGAGCTCTATTTCTCACGGTCCGTCGATCCACGTATTTACAAGGTCATCCGGGATACTTCCACGGCATCGGGAGGGCACCTGCCGTGGCTGCAGAAAAGCCTTCGCGACGGCGACATCGTTCCGGGCCTTGGCATCGACTACCTCACCACACTGTTCGCCAATCAGCGCCTCACGGTGCTGCACGATTGGGCGCATGGACGGGTCACGGATGAAGGCTTGGGAACCGCTCTGCAGATGGCGTTTTTGATCATGGCTCGTGGCGTGACACGCGGTCAGACGCTGGCGCGGGTGGACACAGAGCTGAAGCGGTTGGTGCGGACGGCGGCGATCTGATGTCCCGCAGCCAGCGAACCTTGATCTGTGAAAATAGCCTGAACCGACGTCAGCCTCAGCTGAGCCTTGCCGATGGGAACGCCGAATGACAATTGATGACCTGCTTGACATCGAGCGGATCCGGAAGCTCCGGGTTCTCTACTCATACTACCTTGACGCTGCGGAGCTGGACTCCTTGATCGGCCTGTTTGCCGACGACGCGGTCTGCGAATTCGGGCCTTTCGGCGTCTGGACCGGCAAGGCGATGATCGCCGAAAACTATGCGCGCGTGATGGGCCCCATGTTCGAGAAGGGACCGTTCCATTCGCTGCACGCCAACACCAACCACTGGGTCGAAATCACGGGGCCGGACACTGCGGTCGGACGCCTCTATCTGATCGATCTGGCCCTGGATGGAGATCCCGCCGTCAATCCCATGATATGGCTTGGGGCTTATGACGAGGCCTACTCCCGGGTCGATGGCCAGTGGAAGCTTCGGCGCTCAAGCCTTCAGTTCCTCTGGCCGCAACGGCACATCACCGACAATTTCCCTGGCGCGCACCTGCCGATCAGGCCGTAGACGGTTTACGGGCCGCCCGCGACGCTGATGCACTGACCCGTCGTCCATTCTGCTGCGGGCGAGGCAAAGAAGACGGCTGCTGCGGCGATGTCAGCGGGATTGCCGACCCGACCCATCGGAATTGAGGGCCCGAACATCTTCTCGGCGACATCCTCTTCGACATGCAGGGTCTCTGCCAGCATCTCTGTGAAGACGGTTCCAGGCGCGATGCAGTTGACGGTGATGCCTCGGCTGCCCAGTTCCACCGACAGGGTCCGTGTCATGGCGATGACGCCGTTGTTGGCCGTCGAATAGGCGCCGAAGCCGGGTGTTGGGCGCAAGGCCGCAATCGATACGATATTGATGATCCGGCCACCGTTCTTCATGCGGACCGCCGCCTGCTGAGACCCGAAGAACTTGTGGCGCAGATTGAGAGAAATCTGCTCGTCCCACTTCTGGTGCGTGATCTCGGTAAGCGGATGCTGCTTACGGTCCAGATTGCCCCCGGCGTTGTTGACCATGATATCGATCGCGCCGAGTTCGGCGACCACCCGGTCCAGGGCGGCCGGGATCACGACATCATCCAGGACGTCACCCGAGATCGCCAGCGCGCGGCGGCCCATTTTCTCGATGTCCCGCGCGACGGCTTCGACGTCGTCCTGACGGCGCGCCAGTACCGCGACGTCGGCCCCGCATTCCGCAAAAGCCAGGGCGATGCCACGGCCGATACCCTTGCCACCGCCGGTGACCAGAGCGACCTTGCCGTCAAGCCGAAATCTCTCGTGCATACCCATGGACGTTTTCCTCTTCACCGCGCGAACCATAAGACCAAGGACCTGGAACGTCGTCGGCGTCTGCGGTCACTTCTCGTAACGTGTAACGGTTTTGACGCTATTGATCGATCTGGCTAAAGGCAAGCGTCGCAGCGACGGCATTGACGATTGTCGCAGCGAAGAAACGCTTTGGATGCCTGGGAAGGCGTGCTCCAATTCGGGGCAATATCTGATGCCCGTGATGGCTGAAAACCGAGAGGAAACCGCATGGATCCCCTACAAAGGCTTCTGGCCATCGAAGACATCAGGGGCCTGAAAGCACGCTACTTTCGCTGCATGGATACGAAAGACTGGGATGGCCTGGCGAAGGTGTTCGCACCAGCCGCCGTCTTCGATCTGAGAGAGGTCAGTAGTGTGCGCAATCCACTCACCGGTGAATGGACACCACCCCATGGGGGTGAAACAGCCGTCCACCGCGGCCATGCAAATGTCCTCAAAATGATCCGCGACGCCGTCGAGCTCAGGGTGACGATTCACCACGGGCACATGGGCGAGATCGAGATCACCAGCGACACGACAGCGCGCGGAATCTGGGCGATGGAGGATGTTGTTGTCAACGCGCCAGGTGGCGAGCCAATCGATATGCACGGCTCCGGGCACTATCACGATACCTACGTACGTCTGTCGGATGGCTGGGCCATTCTGACCACCAAAATCACACGTCTCGCCCTAAAGGTCTAGCCGGACCCGGGCTCAGAACAGTGCGATTGCCAGTCGTCTGTGTGAGGCAAATTTCCCTCGTTGTCGGGAGGTTGAGGCCGTCGAGGCGATGTGATCTGTTCGTCGTTGAAACGTTCGTGCCCGGTTGTGCAATGCGGGACGACAAAGGGAGATTGGCATGGCAACGACGCTCATTACAGGCGCAAACCGCGGCATCGGCCTGGCACTGGCCAGGCAATACACCGAAGCGGGAGACCGGGTGTTCGCAACCTGCCGGTCACCCGTCGATGCGGGCGATCTCAATAGTCTTGCCGCAGGGTCAGGTGGGCGCCTGACCGTTCACGCGTTGGATGTTGGCGACAGCGCATCAGTATCCGCCTGCGCCAAGGCGGTCGGCGGCATACCGATAGATATCCTGATCAACAACGCTGGTATCCTGGGTGGAAAATCTCAAACCCTGGAGGCGATCGACTTCGATGCCTGGATCGATGCCCTGAAGGTAATGACCATCGGCCCGTTCCGTATGGTGCAGACATTTCTGCCGAACCTGAAAGCCGCCGCTGCGCCCAAGGTAATGACGGTAACCAGCCAGCTGGCCGCCTCAACCTGGCCGTTCGGTGGTTCCTACGCCTACTCCAGCGCCAAGGCCGGGGTGAACAAGGTGATGCAGACGCTGGCCAAGGACCTCAAGGCTCAGAACATCACCGTGGCGATGATCCATCCGGGTTGGGTGAAAACCGATATGGGCGGCGACGGCGCCGACATCACCGCGCAGGAAAGCGCGACCGGCATTCGAAGTGTGATAGCTGGCCTCACGTCGGAGACATCGGGAAAATTCTACAAGTGGAACGGCGAAATTCACCCCTGGTGACCGCCGTGATGTCGGCGGCGAGATCGCGGAACCGCCCGCCTTCGGCCTTGGGTCTTCTGCACGAAAACGGATATTTGTTGCATATTTGATGTTGATCATCCCAAATTCCTGATGGGGAGGGCGGAGTGGTGAAAGCGCTTCGCGTTCTCCTATCGGACCGCATTTCAGAAGAGGCCAGTCGATGAATCTAGGATTGGAAGGCAAGAGGGCGCTGGTCACCGGATCGACCCGCGGCATCGGTCGGCGGATCGCCGAGTGTTTGCTGGCCGACGGCGCGGCCGTGGCCGTCGGCGCACGTGATGCTGCCGAAGTCTCGGCCGCCGTCGAGACCCTTGGCAAGACCGGCAAGGTGGTTGGTGATGTGCTGGATGTCGCGGACGCCGAAAGCTATCGCGGCTGGATCAACGCCATGGCCGAGAAACTGGGCGGCGTGGACATCTTTGTCCACAACGTCTCCGGCGGCGGCAGCATGGACGGCGAGGCCAGTTGGTACAAGTGCTTCGAGATCGACATGATGGGCGCCGTGCGCGGCTGCGAAGCGGCCATGCCGCACCTCAAGGCGTCGGACGCCGCATCGGTCATCTTCATCGGCACTACGGCAGCGGTTGAAACCTTCATGGGACCCATGGCCTACAACGCCCTGAAGGCGGGTCTGGTCACCTATGCCAAGCAGCTTTCGCAGGCGGTGGGGGCTGACAACATCCGGGTCAATGTAGTCTCGCCTGGCCCGATACAGTTCCCCGGCGGTGCCTGGGAGAACATCGGCAAAGGCATGCCGGATATGTACAAATCGCACCTCGCCGTCCAGCCGAACGGCCGCTTCGGAACGCCCGAGGAAGTGGCCAAGGTCGTAACCTTCCTGGCCAGCCCCGCCGCAAGCTGGGTGACCGGCGTAAATCTAATCGTCGATGGCGGCTACACCAAACGCGTCCAACTCTAGGCGCCTGGCCGCGACCTCGGCGCAGGACGGCCCCACGATAAGGAAGACAGCTCATGGCCAGAACAGAACCCCGGACGGCACCCACAGAAATGAAGTGCCCCGTCACGCTTGCGGATGTTGATCTGTTTGGCCCGGGCGCCCAGGAACACTGGTACGAAGCCTACCCGATCCTCCACGCCGAGGCTCCCGTTTGCCGGCTGCCCGGCGAGGGGGCCGAGCCCGGTTCGGACGGATTCATACTGACCAGGTATGAGGACATCCTCAGAGTGGTGCGCGATCCGGAACGCTTCCCACCAGGCCTGACGACGCCGCCCAAGCCAAATCCCGATGGCTCCATGCCGCAGATGAACGCCATGATGGCCTCAATTCAGACCCTGCGCCCCAATGAGGACCTCTGGCGTGCTCACAAGGCGGAGTTGACCGATCCCTGGGTCGGAACTGGCGCAACCCGTCACCGCGACATGATAACCAAGGCGGCGAATGGCCTCATCGACAACTGGATCGGTAAGAGCACCATCGACTTCGTCGGTGAGTTCGCCCGGCCGCTACCACAGATCGTCTTGGCCAATGTCCTCGGATTTCCCGTCGAGGACATTCCTCGGATGGAGATATGGGGCGGGGCCCAGGTGATGGCGTTTGTATATGGCAAAGGCCACCGCAATCAGCTGACGCTGGAGCAGATGGGCGGGCAGATGCGCCTGCTGGCCGGCTTCGGCGAGTATGTCGCCGGCTGGGTGATCGAGAAGCGCCAGAACCCCCAGGACGACATGATCTCCTGGCTGACCCAGGTGACCTATGGTGCCCTGGACCGAAAGCTCACTGACGTCGAAATCAACGGTATCGACTATGCGATGATGATCGGCGGCCTGGAGACGACCCAGTACGCGATGGCAGAGCAGGCACAGCTCTTCTGCGAGGATCCGGACCTCTATCAAACCCTCCGCGGTGACCGCAGCAAACTGAGAAACTTTATCGAAGAGAGCCTGCGTCTACGCTCGCCGACCCAGGGCCTGTCGACCCGCACCACGACGCAGGACGAGATATTCCAAGGGGTGAAGGTGCCGGCCGGCTCCCTGCTGCACATGCGCTGGGCTGCCGGCAACCGCGACCCGGAAGAGTGGGAGTGTCCCCATGATCTGCAGCTCGACCGCAAAGGTGTCACCCGGCACCTTACCTTCTCACAGGGGTCGCGCAGTTGCCCGGGATCGGGCATTTCCCGGCTGGAGCAACTTACCGCCTGGAACCTCCTGATGGACCGCGTTGAATCGTTTGAGTACGCGGCCGGCAACAGCTTCGAGCATCAGCCCGGGATCATGCTGGGTCTGTTTGAGCTGAAGCTGAACATTACCGCCGAAAAATAGGGCTTTCGCCCACGTCAGGACGCCAGAACGGCAGAAGCGTGGCAACCTCCGGGAAGTGAGGTGGCCACGCTCCATCTGCAGGTATCGATGGCTGGTACCGCTCGTTGTTCACAGTCAGCCAGGCCGACTGCGAACAACGAGATCGGGTCTTTAGAACGACGCTGCGATTTCAACACCCCAGCTACGCCCGGGCGTGATCGTACTGGCCCCGAACAGCGGAGCGATAAGCAGACCCGCTTCACGCCGCCAGCCGGTCAGGTTCCGACCGAACACGGTCGCCTTGTAGTTTTCGTAGTTGTAACTCACCGACGCTGATAGGTCTGTGTGAGATTTCGTGAAGCCAAGGGACGTGTTGTAGATGTCACCAAAGGTTGAATCCACCCATGTGACTTTCGAGCCCAGCGTCAGATCACCCGGGCCGAATGGCATAGTATAGGTGGCCGATCCGCCAGCCGTATATTTCGGCGCATTGCGCGGCTCAAGGAAAGTCGCGTTCACGATCGGCACGGGTCCGGCCTTGTTGCCGGGGAAGCCAATCAGAAGGTTGGTGTACTTTGCGTCCAGGTATCCAAACGACGCCGCCAGACTTAGCTGCTGATTGACGACCCATTGCAGTTCGGCTTCAAACCCTTGGTAGCGAAGACCGCCGACATTCGTAAACAGGGTGACCACCGTGTTCGTTGTGTCATCGAAGACGATGGCCGATTCCTGCTTGTTGGTGAAATCGTTGCGGAAGGCAGCGAGGTTGAGTTGCACGCTGTTGTCGAAGAACTGGCCCTTCATGCCGATTTCATACGATTGCGCAGTCTCCGGGTCGTATTGGTTCTGCGCGAAATCCTGGGTGTTTTGATTCACACCAAAGAAACCGCCCGAGTGCCATCCCTCGGAATAGGAACCGTACAGCAGTATATCCGGCGTCATCTTGTAGGAGAGCGCCGCCATCGGCGTTGTCTGTTTCCAGCTGTTCTTCAGCCGGATGCTGTCCGGGAAGGCGAAGACGTCGACCCGCGCCAATGGGGTCTGGTAGGCTTGATAACCGGTGAAGTCCTTCTGTTCCCAAGTATACCTCAAACCGACGGTCAGCGTCAGTTTCGGCAGGAGTTCCCAATCGGCGTGGAAGAAACCCGCGACCGCTTCGGTATCCTGCTCCTCAAAGAGTTTGGCGACGTGTTTGGGGCCGAAGGCCCCGTTCACCGCCCCATCGCATCGCACCCGACCAAAGACGGCCTGCAGTCCCGGGGTCACCCGCGGCGCGTTACAGGCCGCAACTGGATTGGAGAAACCTGTGGCCGTCGCCAGCGCCGGATTGAGCCAGGCATTCCTCGCCAGGCTATATCCGCCGAGATTGGAGACAAACTCCCAGAAGTCGCCGCTCGTCACCCAATTGCGAGTGAAGTGATTTTCAAAATAATAACCTCCGGCAACGAACGAAATCTTGCCCATTGACGAGTCCCAGTCCCCCTCAAGCCGCAGCTCCTGGCTAAACTGGTCGTAGCGTGCGTCGGTCTCGATATTGATGAGGTCGGTGCTCGATCCGTCGAAGTCTTCTGAGTATTTCTCGTGCTGCTTGCGGTAACCGGTCACCGACACGAGCCGGAGATTGTCGTTCAATTTGCCTGTGGCGTTCAGCGTATAGGCGCTGGTCTGTACCAATCCGGGGCTGGTGAAGTTGGGACTGATGGTCTTGGCAATCGAGAGATCCGTTCTGGCTGGCGTGTTTGTCAGGCCGAACACACCCGGCAAGAAATTGCTGAGCGTGCCGCCCGGTCCTTGCGATGAGCCCGGGGTGTTGAAATCACTCGGCCTGGTTCCCACCGGCAAGACCCCGGCACCGACATTGAAGTTTCCGAGGAATGCGCCGCCCTGGCTCTTGTCGTCGAACTTTTCGACGGTCAGCAGCGCTTCGATCCTGTCATTGGGCGTGTATTTCAGCACAACCCCATAGTTGTTATAGTCTTTCTGCGGCTGATTGATGTTCAGGAACGTATTGCGCAGATATCCGTCACGGTTGGCGGAGAAGAAGAAAACCTTGGCCGCCAATGTGTCTTTGATCACCGGAAGGTTGAGAACGCCGCGGAATTCCTGCTGGTTCCACTTTCCCGTGGTGTATTGAACCTTTGCGCCCCACTCGCCGGTCGGCTTGGAACGAATGACGTTGAGCGCGCCACCAATAGTGTTTCGCCCGAACAACGTACCCTGCGGGCCCCGCAGGATCTCGACGCGCTCGAGATCAAAGTTATCGATGATCTGGCCCGGCAAAGACCCAAGATAGATGCCGTCGATCAGCACGCCGATCGGCGAGTCGATCGAATTGTCGTCGGTGCGTGAGGGGCTGATGCCGCGGATGTTGATGCTAGGAGAATTTGAACGCTGGTAGACGGAGTCGATGCGCACGTTCGGTGTGAAGGCGACGATATCGCGAATGTCGCGAACGTCGGCCGAATTGAGCTGCTCGGTGATCGCTGTCATCGCGATCGGAACGTTTTGAACGGACTCGCCCTTCGACCGGGCGGTGACCACGACTTCTTCAATACGATTGCTGGCGGTCGAGCCACCACTGTTCGATTGCGCTGCCGCCACGCCTGCCGAAAGGAGGACCGCCGGCAGGGCCAAAACTGCGGCGCCTGCGGTCGCTGCCATCAATCTACGGCGGCGCGAGATAGTGTGTATCATTGCATAGCCTCCCCTTTTTCCTGGGCAGTCTGCAAGGCGCGACAGTATCGGAGGTGTCCAATAGCTGAGCGAGCGTCTACGCTACCCTGAGGTCACTCTGAGGCTAGGGTATGAAAGTGGAAGCTAGCGGAAACGCTAGTTCTGCGACCTGCTCATGCAACCGCGCGGATCATGCCCATCTGTGAAGCCACAGCGGCCGCACGGGTGCGGTTGTTCACACCAAGTTTCGCCACCGCGCTTTCGACATGGAACCGCGCTGTGGACGGGGACCGACCGATCAGCTCGGCGATATCCGCGTCGGTCTTGCCCATCGCCACCCAGGTCAGACATTCGAGCTCGCGGTCGCTCAGCGAAACGTGCGGCAGCGCCATCGAATCCGGGCGCTCGCGATAAACATGACCCATGAACAGATGCGCCGCGAGGCGCAGTTCATTGGAATAGATCGACAGGATTCTATCGACGTCCACATCGTGGTCGATGGCCACCCAGCCGACCGCCCCGACGCGGGACATCGGCATATGCACGGGCACCGTCACACCGCCGACAATGCCCCGTTCGCTGGTGCCCCGCCGGAACGAGTCAAGCTGACCGTCCCATGGGAAGCTCGACTCCAGCACCTTCGCCACCCGCCACGCGAAGGGGTCGATGGTAACCCTGCAGGCCTGTCCGATCGGGCAGATCGCATGCCCTGGACCGGATCCGATGCTCGATCCCAGCACGATAGGTCGGCCAAACAATTCGCCGAAGCCGCCATTTACGCTGGTTCGCCACACCTTCGCGGTGAAGTCCTCGACCACGCCTGGCATGTCCAGACCGATGGCTGCACCGATCGCAATAAGCGGCAATGCGGCGTCGGCCATGCTTGCGGCGTCACCGACCGCGTTTACGTGACACCTGAGAGAAACCCTCGACATAGACGCTACTCCCCTTGCTGGCCCCTCTTCCGGGGGTATGTTGCAGGATCGTCGCATAGCCTCAGGCAAAGTCAAACGCGTATTGGGGCCTTTCTATGAAGGCAAGACGTCAATGATCACTTGTGACGACAATCCAGAAAATCCAATAGCGGGTATGAATTCATGCAGGCCGCCGGTCAGAATCCGGGTTCGACATAGTTTTACTGGAGGATTTCTTGCCCCGGCGCGATGAACCACTACCGGCTGCTAGATGTGGCCCCAGTCATGGCGAGCCGCCCAGGTGTCCAGCGACGTGGGCGTGATCGGTAGCCTGGACAAAGCGGCAGCGACATCCACCACCAAGGGTGAGGTCGGCTGGACATTGTACCAACGATAGAACTGCGCCATCCCGTCATAGATGCTGTGCGGTTGAACCTCGGACGATCCGGTCACCAGCAGACTCATCTTGGCGGCATAGTCGTCGGGTGTAAGGCTCTGGAAGCGGATAGTCCGCCCTGCGGCGGCGCTCAGGCGCTCGGCAACCTCGGCACCGACCAGGGCTTCAGGGCCGCCGACCAGCACCCGTTCTGCCGTCAGATCATCACGACCGAGACCGCAAACCATATAGGCTGCGACGTCCTCCAGGCAGATCCACGAAATCTTGAGGGTCTCGCCGGCTGGATAGGCCCAGACGCTTTTGTGGACGATTGAAGGCTTCGACCAGATACGGATCATGTTGTCCATGAACACCACGGGTCGGATGACCACATAGGGGATGCCGGATTCGTCGATCGACCGCTCGATGTCGCGGCGGCCGTCGTGGGCAGACAGGTTCAGGTCATGATCGGCAACGAAACAACTTGTGTTGAAGACGATCTTGCCAAGGTTGGCACGCTTGGCGGCTGCGGCGATCCGCTGACCAAACCCGGCCGCCCGCGCGCGATCAAACTCGAAGGGCAGGTGCATGACCAATGCGTCCTGGCCCTTGAACGCCTCGAACAGCGACTCCTCGCTCTCGATGTCAGCCGGTACGACCGGGAGGCCGGCGAAGGGTGTATCTTTCAGGGCGTCGGCCCGGCGCACGCCGGCGGTCGGCTGGAATCCTTCCTCGATCAGCCTCGCTAACAAAGGCAAACCCTGGTCGCCACTCGCGCCGAGGACGAGAATCTTGCGAAGGGCGGTCATGTTGCAGGGGTCTCACGTTGGTCGTTTTGTTTGTAGCGGGCGTTCGAGCGCTGGGCGGCGTGACGTCCTGAGATGACGCCAAAGGTCAGCGCCGGACCCAGGGTGCCGCCCGCCCCGGCATAAACCGAGCCCGTCGGCGCGGCCATCACATTACCCGCCGCATAGAGGCCATCGATCACCGCGCCATCTGGATCCAGCGCACGGCCGCAGGCATCTGTCCGCACCCCGCCATTGGTGCCCAGCGCGCCCATGTGGATCGGCACCGCGTAGAAAGGTGCCGTCAACAAGGGGCCAAGGGTCCCGGCCGCGCCGGGTCGCGAACGATCACCGTAGAATGTGTCATAGGCGCTCTCGCCGCGCCCGAAGTCGGGATCTTGTCCCACCGCTGCATGGCCGTTGAAGCGTGCTACACTGGCCTCCAGGCCAGCCGCATCACAGCCGATCAAGCCCGCCAAAGCCGAAAGGCTTGCCGCCGATACTATCCAGTCCGGCGTCTCGGGACCGGGCGGCGCTGGACCCACCGCATAGCGCGACTTGTAATCGGCATCGAAGATCAGCCACGCCGGCAGGTTCGCCCAGTCATAGGTGTTGGGGTCAAACTGCTGAAACGCTCCGCCGAGCGCCGAATAGTTGGTCGCCTCGTTACAGAAGCGTCGGCCTCGCCGGTTGACCATCAGCGAGCCAGGAAGCGTGCGCTCGATCAGCACGGGCGCCGACCGCGGCGACCCATCCGGCCAGGTCTCGCCGCCGGGCGTGATTGTCGGCGCCCACCAGGCACTGGTCATATTGCCAAGTCCAGCACCGACCCGCTGCGCCAGTTTCAGCCCGTCGCCGGTCGCCATGGGCGGCGACGCTGGGTGCGTGAGTGGCCCCCGAAGGAACGTACGCGTCAGCTCAGCATTCCACTCAAAGCCGCCGGTCGCCAGGATCACGCCGCGCCGCGCCATCAGGCGGTGAGCGTTTCCGTTCAGAACAAACTCAATGCCAACCACCGTCCCGTCGTCGACCAGCAGACGTCGCACCGGCGCGCCGAGGGTCGGCTCAATTCCCCGGTCAAGACAACCGGCCAACAAGGCACCGACCAGCGCCTGCCCGAAGCCACGCTGGTCATTCTGAATGCGGGCCTGAAACGTCTCCATTGAGGGCAAGGTCGTTGCGCCACCCAGCGGCGTCTCTCGCAGCATCAGGCGCTGGACGGGTCCTGAGGTGAACACGCGATCACCCCAGCTGCCAAGGCGGCCAAAGTCGAAGAGATCGGTATCCAGGGCGCGGCCGCCATCTGGACGCGCGCCCGGTCGATCAAGGTAGTAGTCGGGATAGCCCTCCAGAACCGCGAAACGCAACGGCGTCGCGCTTTCGAGGAAGGCAATGGCCTCGCCGGCACCGTCAATGAATGCGGCAAGGACGTCATCGTCCAGATCGTCGGACAGGGCGTGGAAGTAAGCCCGCGCTGCGGCCCGATCATCATCCCGGTCAGCCCTTGGCATATGGGCGTTGGCCGGGGCCCAGACAACGCCGCCGGATATCGCAGCTGTCCCCCCGACCGTCGTGGATTTGTCGAAAAGGCGGACCTGGGCACCGGCATCGTGCGCGGCGATCGCAGCGGCCAGGCCGCTGGCGCCGGCACCGATGATCACAACGTCCGCAACGTCCTCCACGTCCAGCCACCTCCGGAAGACGCCAACGGACGCCCACCGCTTCAGGGTGCAGCCCGTGACCGCCAGAACAACTCCCGGATTTGATAGATCATGCGCCGACCGACATCCGACGGTGCGCATCGACGCCGTTAGATGTCGGCAAGGAACGCCTGCAGCGGGTCTTCCGACCCGCGCGCGCCGCGAATCTTCAGGCCGGCGTAGATGCCGTCTTCCCACTGGCAGGTCGAGGCCACGTTGCGGTTCCAGTCCATAATATAGACCCGTTGGGCGATCCGCCACTCGCCGCCGCGTTGTTCCAGACGATCCAGATAGCGACCGCCCACAACCATCTCGCGCCGACCGTCAGTGCCATCAAGCTCGTGATAGGCGTGGCAGTAGGTCTCGGCTCGGGCGTGATCGCCGTGAAACGCGATCAGTAGGTTGCTGATGGCATGCTGTGTGCGAAGCATGCCCTGCAGCGCTGCAACCGTCGCCCGCGCCCACACCGTGGCATTCTGGGGACCGGTTCCGTAGTCGGCGGTGGCCTCAGGCCAGAACACGGACCGCAAGGTGCCGATCTCGCAGCGGTCAATGCCTCGCGAATAGCGCGCCAGGACGTCGGCGATCTTCTGGCGGGCGATCATCTCGCGGACGTCGGCGACGTCAATGTCATCCGTAGGGGTCATTCCGGGCCTCCGGGGTTCTCAACGGACGCGTAGCGCATCGCGTTGGTTGCTGAGATCACTGCCGCCGCGTTGACCGACCAGTACGCCGGGCGTTGCCGTCAGCCATCCATCGGCGGCGGGCTCTGTGCGCGCCCAGTCGACCAGTTCGCTGCGATGAGCGATCTTCCAGACACCGTCGCGACGCTCATAGCGGTCGACATAGCGGCCGCTGATGAACAGGTCCACGTCCGCCCCGCCCTGCGTCAGGCGATGGAAAGCCTGAAAATAGATCTCGCCAAATCCCACATCGCCCTCGATCTCGATCAGGGCCTGGCCCATCATATGATGGTTGGCGTGGTGATCCCGCAGCGCGTTCTGGGCGAAGTCCACGAAACCGTCGGGTCCACCCTGGTAGAAGCCGTAGTCGGTGGTTGCATCGTCCCAGAACACCGAGCGGTGCAGTGATGGCATCAACCTGTCCTGCGCCCGCAGGTAGCGGCAGCACTGGTCATAGATTTCCTGCCGCGAAATCAGGGCGTCCAGGCGCGGGTCCGGGTGAGGCGCGTTCATGATTTCCAATCAACCGACGGTGGGCGCGCCGATGAGACGGACTTCGCCATTGTGAAAGGCCGGGGTCGTTCCGCCCGTGGTCTGGCCGGCATCCACCACCAGCGTATGGCCGGTCACGAAGCGGGCCTCGTCGCTGGCCAGATAAAGCATGGCGTAGGCAGGATCATCCGGCCCAGCTGCGATCCCCAGAGGCGAGCCGGCGGCAATGCGTTGGGCCGTACCTTCATGATCCGATGGGTCGCCGGTCAGCAGGGATGCGGTCATCGCGGTGACCGTGCCGCCGGGGGCGATCGCGTTGACCCGAATGCCGTGTTGCGACAGCTCCGAGGCCGCAGACTTGGTCAATCCGACCACCCCGTGCTTGGCGGCGGTATAGGTGTGTGGGCCCAGGCCGCCCATCACCCCCGCCGTGCTGGCCACCGAAAGTATGGATCCGCTGCGTTGCGGGACCATGACGCGTGCGGCGTGTTTGATCCCGAGGAAAACGCCGGTCAAAAGGATAGCGATGGTGCGGTTCCAGTCGTCGAGCGGCGTATCCTTGATTGGCCCGACGGCACCGATAATGCCGGCATTGTTGACCATCACATCCAGCCGGCCGAACGCCGACACCGCCAGATCGACGCTAGCGGCGACGTCCTCCTCAGAGGTCACATCCGTTCTGATGAAGCGGGCACGGGTGCCAAGGGATTGCGCCAACGCCGCGCCGGGCCCCTCTTGCATATCGGCAATCACCACCAAAGCGCCCTCGGCGTGGAAGAGCCTGGCTGTCCCGGCGCCAATGCCACTGGCCGCGCCGGTGATCACCGCGACCTTGTCTTTCAGTCTGTTCGCCACGTCTGGCACTCCGTCTCAACAGGGGTTGGTTACTCACCTTCCCAGGCCCGTGCCTTGTCCAGCGCGGTGCGGAAGGGACGCAGGCACAGCAGCAGCGCGATGGCTGCCAAGGGGTAGTTGACCGCCGCCATCAGACTTAGGCTGCCGGCAAGCGACTCACCTCCGAAGACCTTGTCGCTGACCAGGCCGCCCACCAACGGGCCGAGCGCCAGGGACAGCGCGTTCACCACGAGCGAATAGAGGGCGATAATCCGGCCCTTCAACTCATTGGGCACGATAAACTGCAGGGCCGTCATACCCAACGCCCCCGGCCAACCCATCAGAAAGGTGATCGGCGCGAGAAGCAGCAGCGTCATCCAGGCGTCCGGCACCAGCGGCATGGCGATGGCCAGCGGCATCAGCGCCAGAATGGCGAACAGCACCAGTCGCATGGTCGAGTCCGCAGCACCCTTGGCGACCAGTCTCGACGCCAGCCGACCCGAAATGATGCTTCCGGCCAGGCCCAGCCCAAAGGCCATCAAACCATACTTCAGACCGGCTTCGGCCCGCGGCAGGCCTCGCTCTCTTACCAGGAACTCAATTACCCAGAAGAACAGGCCCCAACCCTGGATCGACATGAGGATGTAGGCGGTGAAATGCAAACTCAGGAACCGTCGCCTCTCGCCCAGGAACGCCATGACCTGGCGCGAGGACATTGGCGCAAAGCCGTCCGCCGTCACCTGGCCGGTGCGCCTGGGTTCGCGAAGCGTCAGGAGGCCGAGCAGCGCCAGCAGAATGCCTGGCACGCCAAGCAGCAGAAAGACCGCCTGCCATGACTTCACCTCGCCGAGCAGAGGCAGCATCAGTGGCGGTGCCGTTTCAAAGTACTGGGCCAGTTGGCCGCCGCCGATGCTGGCCAGACCCACCCCGAAGAAGGGTGCGGCGGTGAACAGGCCGATCGCCATTGGCAGCTTCCGTTTCGGCAGCAGATCCGACATCATCGAATAGGCGGCAGGCGGCAGCGCCGCTTCGCCAAGGCCCACCCCCATTCGCGCAAGAAATAGCGTGACGAAGCTGCTGGTCATCCCGCAGGCTGCGGTCATGGCGCTCCAGAGCGCGACGCCCGCCGTGATGACCATGCGCCGTGATCGCTTGTCGGCGATCCAGGCCGCCGGGATGGTGCCGACCGAGTAGAGCAGGCTAAAGGCTATGCCGCCCAACAACCCCATCTGGCTGTCACTGAGATTGAGGTCTTGTTGAATGGGCCCGATCAGCACCGCCAACACCTGTCGGTCGATGCTCGACAGCGTGGCTACCACTGTCAGGAAGCCGACCGCGTACCAGGCATAGGAGGTCTCACGCACCTCTGCTATTGCGGGTTCGAGCGTCGTCGGACTCGCGGCACCCGCAGCGTCGCTGGTCCTGGCGATATCGGTCACTGCCTCAGCCCCTCAGCCAGGAATCGAGCGTCATGTGTACGCGTCGTGTGCGGGCTTCCTGGTAGTTGCCGAGGGTCTGTCCCGGCTTCCGCGAGGTCTGAAATCCCTTGTACTGCATCGCCAGATTGTCGGTGTCCTGGTCGAAGACGAACCCAAGTCCAGGGCTCATACCCGGCGCGGACATGTAGGAGTCTTCCGGCTTGAGCCGGTGCGGAACAGGGGCTTCGGGGCGAGTCTCCCCCGGGGCCAGCGGGCGGAGGAACAACAGATCGAACAGCGTACGTCCCGGGTCCATGCTGATCGGCCGGAAGCGATAGACCATGGGCAGGCCCACCCCCGGGAACATGAAGCTGTTGGGGAACAGGTGGTACTCTATGGAATCCAGCATCTCGCTGTCGGAGTAGGCGGACAAATCCATGCCCCAGTCCGCGCCGAGGCTCGTGCGCAGATGCTCGGCGGCGACCGATCTGGCCAGTCGACCTTCGGGCACCGTAGCGCCTTCGGGTGCCGAACGCATCTTGTCCAGGATTTCCTGTTGGGTCTGCGACCGCGTCAGGTGGGGGCTTTGATGGCCGATGGTATGGACGAAGCGACTGACCGTCTCGCCGAAGATATCGTACTGGGCGTTGGCGTCGGAAGCCGTCGGCAGGGCTTGCGTGTGCGTGGCAAAGACGTGGTAGGCCTCCAGGAACGCCTCTTGGGCAGCCTTCCAGTTAGTGTCGAGTTCCTTCTGGATGTGCAGCACCGTGTAGCGGGTGCCAAGGTCCCAGCCGTCCTTCAGGTGATCGGGCAGGACCCCCAGATGGTCTGCGAGCGGGCCTGCATCGGGGTCCATGTTGATGAACACGAAACCGCCCCAGCGCTCGACCTTTACCTCGGGCAGCCGATAGGCCTCATCCGTGACGTGCGGGAAATCCCAGCGGCAGGGCACATCCTTCAGCTGGCCATCGAGGCTCCAGCTCCATCCATGAAAGGGGCACCGCAGGATGGGCGCCACGCCCCGGCTGTCGGAGGGCCGAAACTGGGTGCCGCGATGCAGGCAGGCGTTGACGTAACCCTTGATTTCGTCGGGTCCGCTCCTGACCAGGATCACCGAGTGGCGGCCGACGTCGTAGGTCAGGTAGTCGCCGACATTGAGCAGGTGTTCTTCCCGGCAGGCCCATTGCCAGACGCGAGGCCACAGCTTCTCCATTTCCAGCTCGAAGAACTCGGGAGACGTGTATCGATCATAGGGGATGTCGGTGTCGCCGAGAAAGTCGTAGCTCGTCGCGGTCAAGACCGGTGGTGCCGTCTGTCCGTCGGCCAGGATCAGGTCGCGGGTGGACGGACCAGGACAGCGCGCGTCACCCGGCCGGGGCCCGGTCCTGCTGACAAGATCGTCGGCCATCACACCCTCTCCTGTCTTGACGCTTGAAGCGGCTTTGCTGACAGCACAGTCAGGACGCGGTTCACTCACTTTGGGGCGAACAATAGCTCCAGCGCATCGTCGTCAGCAGCGATCAGACGGTCGACCCATTGATGGAACAGCTGAGCGCCGCCCTCATTTCGCCCGAACAGGACCTGTTTTCGACCGCCGTTCTTGAGGGCTGTCTGCTGGCGGAAGCCCGTTGCATAATCCTCATCGCGAACGACGTGATCGAGGAAGGCGCATTGTCCATCGACCTGCGCGGACTCTGCCTCGTCGGGTGCTCTGACGGTCAGGAATATCTGGGTGGTGATCGATTCACCCACGCTCGCACCGGGCAGCAGTTGCGAGATCATCACCGTCCTCAGGCCGGCGTTGAAATTGGCGATGGAGATGTGAGGGAAGACCGTCCAGACACCATTCAGCATGTCCTCGGTCGCCCAGTCCGCCTCGGCGATATTGTCGAAATTCAACAGGTCCGGGCTCGGTGCCTGAACGCGCTGATGCGGCCCCCAGGCATAGTAGAGCGCCTGGTTCAGCATCTGTTCGCCGAAGGTGTTCTTGTGCAGAACCGGCAGATGGTAGAAATCCAGATAGCCGTCGTAGGCGATCTTCCAGTTCGGCCCTGGGATCACCTGGCTGGAATGATAGTGCCAATCCTCGAACCCATAGTGCGCCAACAGCTTGTCATAACCGCTGAGGAAGGCGTCGAAGCTCAGCTTGCTGTCGGGATTGACGATCACCCAGATCAAACCGGCCCGCTCGGTCACCGGTAGCGGCGTCAGCCCGAAGCAGGACTTGTCAATCTCGCCGAAGTCGTCGGCCGAGGCCACGCCCATCAGCTCGCCCTTCTGGGTGAAGGTCCAGCCGTGATAGGGGCACATAAAGCGCCTGGCGTTGCCGTGTCCTGCCATCGCGACGTTGGTGCCGCGGTGGCTGCAGGAATTGATGAAGGCGCGGACCACGCCATCCTGACCTCGGGAGATCAGGACCGGCACGCCAGCTGCTTCCAGGGCCTTGAAATCCCCCGGCTTCGGCATCTCTGCCGTGACGGCCAGCAACAGCGGCACGCGCTTGAAAATCTTTTCAACTTCAGCGTCAAAGATGTCCGGATCAAAATAGCGCTCTGCAGGAAGCGCCACGACCTCGGGAACCTTGGCCATCGTGTGGGCCCGGGCGTGCGCCATGCCGTTGCGAACCATGGCGGAGAGTTCTGATCGGTCGAGGACCTTGTTCATCTGTGTCGCTCCCGAATCCTGAAAGTTAAAGTGTCCATGCCGATCATTTTGCGGTGAAAAAATCTGCCCTCGGGCGACCTTCGGGATCATAAACGGGCTCGACAAGATCGACCCGATACTTGCGCGTTACGGCCTGCTTGATGCCAACTGCGCCCAGATGAGCCAGCATGCCTTGGTAGGGTGCCGCCGAGAGATGGATGGCCAGATCGGCCTCGCTTTCCCAGTCTTCGAAGACATGAATTCGCCCCGGCAGGCTGAGGTCTGCCGTCCAGGCGTACTGTAGGCAGCCGGACTCGGCGAGCGCCGCCTCGATCAAGGCGCGGGCCCCGAGCAGGGCTTGTTCGCGCGCTTCGGGTGCCACATCGATCTCGCCGGAAATCACAATTCTCATGGTCGTCTGGCCTCAGCTCTGAATGTGCAGGACGGTGTAGGAGCGGCTTGAAAACAGCCAGACACCAGCAATCTTCACCAACGCATCGTCATAGGCCCCGACGATCCGGCGTACGTCGCCGGCGTGGTCGATCAGGACCTCCTGCGTGTAGACCCGGACGCTCGCCTGGTCGCCGCGCACCTCGATCGCACCGGGCGTCGCAAAGAACCCGGCAACGGCAAAGCCTGACATGGCACCCACCCAGGCTGCCTTGATCTGCGCCTTGCCTGCGACCTCCATGCCGGGGAGGTGCCAGACACCGTCCTCGCTCCAGTTGGCAATCCAGTCGTCGGCGTCCTTTCGGAACACCGCATCGCTGTAGGCTTCGATCCGCTCGCGGATAGCCAGCCGGTCCTCGTGAGGCCCGTCAAACATGGATTATGCTCTCCCTGCGGCTGGCCTGAGTTGGCCCGCGAAGTTTATGTATGAAGCATCCGCCGGACCGCGCTGGCCGAACGTCCAGCCCGGCATCGCCGCGCGATCCCAGCTGTCGGTCGACTGCGACTGGGCATTCCAGTCGTAACAGGCCTGCCGGTGTGTGAAGCGCCACGCGCCGTCGCGCCGTTCGAAGGTGTCGAGATAGCGCCCCGCCGCGACCATGTAGGCATCCGGACCCGCCGGCTGTGGCAGCGCGTGATGGGCGGTGAAGTAGCTCTCTCCGCGCGCGCTGTCGCCGGTGACCTCAATCAGCACGTTGGCGATGCAATGCTGCGTACGTTTCATCGTCCCCAGCAGCGGCAGGACCCAATCCACGAAGCCAGAGGCTGTGCCCCGGTACCCACCGTGGTCGTCCGTGGCGTCGGCATGGAAGAGGGTGCGAAGCAGGGCTTCGTCGCAGCGGTCGATGGCTCTGGCCATGCGGTAGACCAGTTCAACACACGCCTGCTTGTCCAGCAGCTCATCCCACGCCGCTTGCGCCATCTTTACGCTTCCCGATCCGGCAGCTTTGAGCACCGTTGGTCACGAAGATCACCCACGCTGGTTGCCGACGCAAGTGACTTTAATCGACAGTGAATAATTTGCCTGCTCATTGGCTCGGGGTCGTCGTGCCGGCCTTGACCCGGACGCGTGGCTTGATCAGGTCCAGGTCGCCTTCCAGGCTGGGGATACGCCAGAGCGTATGCAGGGCGATCCGCAGCGCCGACAGCACCTCCGCAATCCGCTCTTCCCGGTGGTCTGGAAAAATCTGCACGAACAGCCAGTCGTTCACCAGTGCCGTGAGGTCCCGGGCGGCCCGAAACTGGGGCATGTCAGCCAGAGCGGCATTACCGAACAACTCACCCGTAAACCGTTTGGCCTGGGCCTCGACCATCTGCGCCACCTCTTGCAGCACGGGTCGGAGTACCGGCGTTGTGCGCGCCGCAGTCAGTAGCTCAAGGTGGGCGACACGATATCGGTCAGTGATCGGGTTTGCGACCAGATCAATTGCGAATTCAACGAGATCCCGGCCAACAGGCGGGTTGGACGCCTGGGCTTCATAGATTTCCCAGTTGCGGCGGGCGACATGCTTGGCAAGCGCGATGACCACATCTTCCTTGGTCGTGAAGTAATACTGCAGGCACCCCCGGGTCACTCCGGCGAGGTCCGCCACCCGCGCCATGCTGGTGCCGTGAAATCCATGCTGGTTGATGCAATCCACGGCAGCTTCCAGAATCAGCGCGCGGGTCTGCTCGCTCTTTGGCGTCGCGCGCCGCGAGCGCGCGCTGCGAGGTGCCCGCAGGGGAGGCTCGGGGATGAGGGATGACGATACCAACTTCAAATTCGCCATGACATCCGCCGTTGGGTTCGCATGCGTCAAGCGCACAGCCTTCAATATCGTGTTCCGCGTTTTAAGCGATATTGCTTTTTATCCAGCACTCTACACAATCAGGGCGCACCGGGGCGGTGCCGTTTCGCCGGGAAGTGGACAATCATGGCCGATACACTTGAGACTCGCGATGCCGGCATCAGACGCCTGGCTGACATCTCCAAGGCACCCGACATCAAGCTCGGTGATCGCCCGATCACACCGGAGCGCTACTGGTCGCCGGAATTCGCGAAGCAGGAATGGGAAAAGGTCTGGACGCGGACCTGGCAGATCGCCGGTGTGAAAGCCCAGCTGATCAAGCCCGGCGATTTCATCACCACCACGCTGGGTCCTGAAACCATACTGTGCGTACAGGGCGACGACGGCAAGACGCGGGCTTTCTACAACGTCTGCCAGCATCGCGGCATGCTGCTGATGGCCGAAGAGCAGGGCAATGCCCGACGGCTGGTCTGCCCTTATCACGGCTGGGCCTACAACCTGAGGGGCGAGCTGCGCGCCGTGCCCGACGAGCCGGACTTCGCCCAGGGAAGCCCATGTGGAAAGTTGAACCTCGTAGAAATCCCCTGCGAGGTCTGGGCCGGATTCGTCTGGTACAATATGGACCCGAACTGCACTTCGTTGCGCAGCTACATGGACCCCATCGCCGACCAGATCGACAGCTATCCGATGGACGACATGGTCCGTACCCACTGGGTCACCATGGAGGGCGACTTCAACTGGAAGCTTGTGCAGGACAATTTCAACGAGTCCTACCATGTCCCCTTCGTCCATCCCCAAACCAAGTATGTGATGGAATACGCCCATCAATACAGTCAGTTCGACCTCTATCCCAGCGGCCATGCCCGGATGCTGATGCCCGGCGCCGGTCCGACCAAAACGATGCAGGGCGGCGAGGAAGAGACTCTGAAGTCCATGGCCGAGGAGCTCAAGTTCTGGGGCCTTGATCCCGATCAATTCCGGGGCGGCAAGACGGGTGAGATCCGTCTCGCGCTACAGCGCCAGAAGCGGCTGCTGGGCGCCGAGAAAGGCTATGATTTTTCCACCTATCACGACGCCCAGCTCACCGATCACTGGCACTTCACGATCTTCCCGAACCTGTCGTTCAGCCTGAAGCCCGACGGCAATATCTGGCTAAGGGCCCGACCGCACGAGAGCGATCCCCAGAAGTGCTATTTTGACATGTGGTACATGACCCTGTTCCCGAAAGGTCAGACCAAATACTTCTCGC
This sequence comes from Alphaproteobacteria bacterium, assembly GCA_031415215.1. GTDB lineage: Bacteria > Pseudomonadota > Alphaproteobacteria > Caulobacterales > Caulobacteraceae > Phenylobacterium. The sequence continues at coordinate 54,008 of JANORH010000251.1, forward strand.
AGAGCATGGGCGACTGGGTCGACGTCGATGTCCCCGCGCCTCACCAGCAGGGCAAGCTGGGCGAAGTCTCGATGGGTCCGGGCATCGATCAGGATCTGTCAGTCTGGTACGGCCAGCAGAAAGCGCTGCATTCACGTGGCTATCGTCGTGACTATCTCGCAGGCCAGGAAAGCCGCGTGCGGTTCTTCCACGAAAACCTTGAGCGCTGGATGCTGGAATAGTCTGGCCGCCCAGGTTTCCAATAAACAATCATGCTTGTCGGTTTTCGGGTGCGCTGTTAGGTAGCCCGGCCGACAGCGGCGCACGCCGTAAGGTCCGCACGCACTGAGGAGCCACGATGTCCGAGGTCACCCCGATCCGCATGCCGAAGTGGGGCCTCTCGATGCAAGAGGGCGCCATCGTCGAATGGTGGAAGGCCCAGGGCGATACGATCGCCGAGGGCGACGATCTGGTGGATATCGAAACCTCCAAGATCACCAATGTCTGCGAGAGTCCGGCGGCGGGCGTTCTGCGGCGTATCGTGGCCCAGCCCGGCGAGACCCTGCCGGTCGGCGCGCTGATCGGCGTTGTCGGCTCTTCGGCGGTGTCCGAGGCTGATATCGACGCATACATCACTGACTTCCAGGCCAGTTTCACTCCCGAGGAGACCGAGGACGGCGAGGCCGCAGGTTTGGCGACCACCATGGTCAAGGCCGGTGATCGAAGCCTCCGGATCGCCCGACTCGGCCCCGCGGAAGGCGCGCCGGTGGTCCTGATCCATGGCTACTCCGGCGACCTCAATAACTGGCTGTTCAACATTGAGGCTGTGGCCGCGTTGAACCCCGTCATCGCGCTTGACCTGCCCGGCCATGGCGGCTCGACAAAGGATGTCGGGGACGGCTCCCTGAGAACCCTGGCCCAGAGTGTTGGCGCAATGCTCGACACGCTCGATGTGCGACATGCGCATCTGGTGGGGCATTCCCTTGGTGCCGCAGTGGCGGCCCGCCTGGCGGCTGATCGGCCTGGGTTTGCACTTTCCCTGACGCTGATTGCGCCAGCTGGACTATCCGCCTCGCCGATCTCCGAGGTGTTCCTCTCCGGTGTCATCGACGCACAACGCGCGCGCGACCTGCGGCCGGTCCTGGAGCTATTGCTCGCCGATCCGACCGCCGTGACGAAGGACATGATCGACGACATCCTGAAGTTCAAGCGTCTGGATGGCGTTGAAGAGGCGCTCATGGCCCTGCGCGACAGAATGGTCGCGGGTGATGACACCGTCGCCCTGCGCGCGGATCTTCCGAAGATCCCCAAGGCGCTGGTCATCGCCTCGCGCAATGACCGCATCGTCGGCGCACCGGACGAAGCGGCCCTACCCGCCGGCTTCACCGTCGCCTGGATCGACGGCGCGGGGCATATGCCGCATCTGGAGAAATCTGCCGAGGTCAACGCCTTGGTCGCGGCTCAGATCAAAGGCATCTAAGGACAGGGCCTCATCTCCTGCGAAGTTCGCGACCAGATCGCCAACCACCCGCTCACCCCACCGGGGCCTTGATCTCCCCGCTGCGCAGCATCAGGATCGTGGTCGAAATGAACCCGCGCAGCCGCACGCGCCGCTCGCGCTCGTTCCAGATGTCGCGGTGCAGCAGCAGGCCCTGCATGCCGGCGATGCAGAAATCCATGGCCAGTTCATAGGCACCCGGATCACCCTGCCATTCGGGAAACGCCCGGAAGACCTCGGCGCGCTCAAGCTGCTCATAGTGCCTCGCCTTGGGCAAAAACGTCTCGCGCAGCTCGGCGTCGGTCCGCGCCGCCATCATCAGTTCCAGATAGGCACCGAACTCCCGCGTCAGCAGGCTCTGCCAATAGATCTCGATGCCCGCATTGCGATCGACCCGTTCACCTTCGGAAAGGTCGCCAATCGCCGCCATGAAATTCTCCATGCGCCGGTAGAACGTGTACTCGATCACCGAGGCTATGAGGTCCTGCTTGGTGGCATAGTGATGCAGCATCGCACCGCGCGAAATTCCCGCCATCTGGGCAATCAGTTGCGTGGTCGTCCGCGCAAAACCATGCTCCTGCAGGCAATCGATGGCCGCCTCCAGAATGGCCAGCCGGGTCTGGATGCTCTTTCGCTGCTGCCAGTTCTGGCCTTCGGAATCGAGACCTTCAGGTTCCAGTTGTGTCAGTGTCATGGTCGGCAACTCACTCATTCGCAAACTCCGATCCAGGCCAGCGGCATCCGACTCATCACCTCACCATACTATAACGCCTTGCCACCTTCGCCGGAGCGAATTGCCGATAGACGACGGAAGCCGTTCGCCTATAGTGGCAGATAACAAACAATCAGGTTGGCTTTTTGCTGAAACGCCAAGCAGAACCAAAGGGAGTGGAACACCATGGATCTCGGCCTCAAAGGTCTTAAAGCCATCCTGGCTGGTGCCACCAAGGGTATCGGGCGGGCGACCGCCGAAGCGCTCGCCGCCGAGGGCTGCGACGTCGCCGTTTGCGCTCGCGGCGCTGAAGGCGTGGAGGCCACCGTCGCCTCGCTGAAGGCCAAGGGCGTCAAGGCGTTCGGTGAGGCCGTGGATATGGCAGACGCTGACGCCTACAAGGCCTGGGTCACGCGCGCCGCAGAGGCCCTCGGTGGCTGCGACATCTTCATCTCGTTCGCCTCGGCTGGCGGCGGTCCGGCCAGCGAGAAGGCCTGGAAGGCGGTCTTCGATCTGGACCTGCTGGCCACCTATCGCGGCATTGATGCCGCCTTGCCGTACCTCGAAAAATCCAAGGCCGGCTCGATCATTGCCGTGTCGTCCACGGCAGCAGTCGAGGAATTCCTCGGACCCCAGGCTTACAACGCTATCAAGGCTGCGGTGATCAACTATGCCTCGGCGCTCAGCCAGCAACTCGCGCCCAAACAGATCCGGGTTAACACGGTCTCGCCGGGGCCGGTGTTCATCAAGGGCGGCTCCTGGGACATGATCAAGACCCACATGACCCCGCTCTATGACCAGACCGTCAAGGCAGTGCCGATGGGTCGACTGGGCACCGGCGAAGAAATCGCAAAGGCCATCGTCTTCATGGCCTCCCCCGCTTGCCCGTTCATGACCGGCGCCAATGTGGTCATCGACGGTGGCGTCACGAAACGCGTCCAGTACTAGGTCCACACCGTGACCGAAACGCCCAAGAAGCGCATCGACGCCGTCCTGATCGCGGCCGGAAAGTACCACGATATCGATTTCGCGCGGCTGGAGCTGCTCAAGCTTCTGGCCAGCGATGACCGGGTGCGGGTGCGCGTGTTTGAGGACTATTCCAACCTCGACGCCATCCGCGCAGCCGATTTCCTGGTGACTTACACCTGCGACGTGATCCCCCGGCTGGACGAGCAGGAGGCCCTGCGCGCCTGGCTGGAGAACGGCGGGAAGTGGTACGCCCTGCACGGCACCAATTCGATCCTGCGCTTCCTGGCCAACGGTCAGGTCGACAGTCCCCGCTGGGCACCACACTTCATGGAGACGTTGGGCTCCATGTTCATCGCCCACCCACCGATCCAGCCCTATACGGTGTCCGTCGCCGATCCGAGCCACCCCCTCGTCAAGGGCATCGAACCGTTCCAGGCGGACGATGAACTTTATCTGATGGAAACCCACGGCCACCTCCACGTCCTGCTGGACACCGAGTTTGAGGGCGAGGCCACAGGCTTCGTGGATCACGCGTGGCCCAAGGCCAGGCATCCGGTCTTCTACCTGCATCCCGTCGGCAAGGGGCAAGTGCTCTATCTGACCCTCGGCCACTGCCGCGGTCACTACGACATGCAGCCGATGATGGAATTCTACCCTGTGCCGGAAAAAGGCTCCTGGGCCCTGCCGGTGTTCTACGAATTGCTGGGTCGGGGCCTTGAGTGGGCCAAGACGCCGGCTGGAGTCACCGCCAAATGAGCGTCTATCTGATCGCCACCATCGAGGTGAAGGCCTCCCTCTTCGGCCCCTTCACCGAGGCTATGGGTACACTACAGGCCATCGTCGAATCCGCCGGTTGGAAACTTGCCAGCGCCTATGTGCTCAGGACCGGCCAACTCAACACCGTCATCGACGTCTGGGAGTTGAACGACCACAATCACATGAACGCCGGGTTCGCCGCCGTCGGGACAGATCCCCGCGCGGCCGGGATCACGGCGGTGCTTCAGGAGGCGATCATCAAGGAAACGCTGACCTTCGCCGACGCCATCACCTATCCGAAGCCGGCCTGAACCCCGCCTCTACCCCAACCGTCTTACCGGGTCCGTCCCGTCCCAGTCGCACGCGGCGTCGCGCATCATGCCGAAGAACTCGCGGCCGCCCGCGCCAGTCTTGAGGATCTCCACTATCGTCCCCGGACCACCGCCCGTATCCACGTAGATCACCTCGCCGCCGCCGGCGACCTTGCCCTCCTGGACGACTACAGCGCCGGCCTGGGCGCAGACTGCGCGCGCCGCGGCCATGTCGTCGACCAGGATACAGACGTGATGCAGGCCCTCGCGGCCCTCGTCGCGCCAGGCCTTGTAGATCGACGGCGCATCGTTGTGCTGTCGGATCAGTTCGATCTGGATGTCGCCCCAATAGCCGATGACCATCGAGAAATCGATCTGGGCCGGCGCGCCGCGATACTTCATGTCCTCAAGCTGTACGTGGTCCAGGGCGAAGAATGGCCCGACGCCCATGGTCTTGGTCCAGAACGCGAGCGCGGCATCGAAATCGGCTGGCACATAGGCCATCTGCATCACCGTTCCCAGCGAGGCGATCGTATTGGCGCTCATTCGGCGGCCTCCAGTTTGAGCGATGCCATCTGCAACGGCATGCCGATGGCGTCTGAAATTGAGTGGTGAACGTTTTGCAGGGCCATTTCCTGTCGCCCGTACAGAACACTGGAACCCGCTGGCAGGGCGGTCATGTTTCGCCAGCCCTGGGCAGCGACCACATAGTCCTCGGTCTCAACCACATTGGCAGTGGCGTCGTAACCTGCCTCGACCTCCGCGCGGTATTCCTCCGACAGCACCCCCTTGGGCGCATAGGTCGTCATATGCGTCACCGTCTCGCCAGGCGTCTCACCCGGGAAGTGACGGAAGGTCGTATAGTAGCCCTTGCCCGGCGCAACGGCACCCGCGAACAGGATGGTGTTGGGGAAGATGTAATGGATGCCGCCGATCCGGTGTTCGACGCCCCATTCGCTTTCCGGCAGATCGAGCCACGCCTCCTGCTCACGGCCGACAAACAGCACACGGTGATGCGGGCCGAACCGGTCGTAGACCGTGATGTCGTTGCGAAAAAACGGTGCCAGGGTCTGCTTGTGCAGCGCGGCAAAATGATAGCCCTCGCCATAGGTGTCGAGGGCATACTTCCAGTTGGCAGCTACCGGTAGCTGCCCGGACTTTACCGGCTCGGCCTGCTCAAGCTGAAGCAACTCAAGCTCGGCCCCGAACGTCCCAAGATGGGCGTCGATATCCATGGTCGAGCCGGGTGTCGCCTGCACAAAGACCAGACCGAAGCGCTCGGCCGCAGGCACCGACACCAGGTGATCATGATTGCAGAGGGCGTCACCAAATCGTTCCGCCTCCGGGGCCGCCGCAAGCTTGCCGTCGAGACCATAGGACCAACCGTGGAACCAGCAGGTGAAAAGCCGTGCCTGGCCGTCGGCCTCTCGCACCAGCCGCGCGCCGCGGTGCATGCAGATGTTGAGGAACGCCTTCACCTCGCCGTCGGCACCGCGGACAATGACGATCGGCACGCCGGTTTCATCGAAGGTGCGATAGCTTCCGGGGCTGGGAAGCTCGCGTGACAGACACGCTACCAGTGGGGTCTCACGGAACAGCTTCTGACGCTCCGCTGCATGCCGCACCGGGTCGGTATAGACGCTGATGTCGTTTCGCATCGGCTGATCAGCCAGATCGCTGGTGCCGTTGCGGATGTGCTCGACCACGCGCCGACCCAGTTTGAGCCTGGTCTCCAGAAGTCGATCTTCGAAGCTGTCCATTCAACCCTCCTGGGTCGGTTAGGTCCCGGCTTAGCCGCCGATCGTTCGATCGGTAGGCCAGTAGGGTCGCATCAGTGTGCGCTTGTTGATCTTGCCCATGGCGTTGCGGCCCAGATCCTCGACGACATCGTAGGTTCTGGGGCATTTGAACCCCGCCAGGTGCTGGCGGCAAAAGGCATCAAGGTCGGTCGCGGTCGGTGGCTGGGCAGGGTCGACCGCCATCACCAGCGCCTTGACCTCCTCGCCCATCTCGGCATTGGGAACCGCGATCACCGCCACGTCAGCCACGCCAGGATGGCGGATCAGTACCAGCTCGGCTTCCGCCGGATAGATGTTCACCCCGCCGCTGACGATCATGTCCGAGACCCGATCGGTGATGAACACATAGCCGTCGTCGTCGGCGTAACCCATTTCGCCAAGAGTGAAGACGCCGGGCGCAATGTGGGCCGAGGCCGTCTTCTCGGCGTCGTTGTGGTAGATGATGCCGCGTCCGGTGGTGTCGCGGAAATACAGCTGGCCCACGGCATTGGTGCCCAGGGTCTCGCCGGCCTCGCCGATCACCATCAACTCAAAGGGCGGCAGGGTCTTGCCCACGGAGCCGGGCTTTTGCAGCCACTCCTCTGAGGTAATGATGTTGGTGGTGCCCGATTCCGTCCCGCCATAGGCTTCGATCAACACCGGCCCGAACCAGTCGATGATCGCCCGCTTGGCATCCCTCGGGCAGGCCGCCCCGGTGTGAAAAACCGCCACCAGGCTCGAGACATCGTGCCGATCACGAACCTCCTGCGACAGCGTCAGAAGCCGCTGGAAGTGGGTCGGCACCATCAGCGTGCTGCTGATCTTGTAGCGATCAATAGTTGCAATCACCTGCTCAGGGTCAAAACGCCCCATGACCACCAGCGGCTTGCCACCGCCCAGCTGGCGAACCGATCCCAGGGGACCGGTGTGATAGAGCGGCCCGACCGCCAGACCCGGCCCGGGAGAGGCCACCGCCGCCTGTTCTTTCAACGCATCGAAGAAGCCTTCGACCGTTTCCGTGCGGGCAAACATGTTCGGCGGCGTCTCCGCGCCCTTGGGTGTGCCGGTGGTGCCTGACGTGAAATGCAGAAAGGGTCTGGGCGGCTGGTCCGTCGGCGGCTCGGCGGTCGAGGCCCGGGCCAGCCAGTTATCCCAGGCGACGACACCGCTCACGTCCGTGCGCCAGCCAACCACCTGGACGCCCCCCGCCAGGGCCGCAGCCTGGACGCCGACGGCGGCGGTCTCGGGACCGACAAACAACAGATCTGCGGCACCTTGGCGCAGGATGAAGGCCACCTCCTCGGCGGTCAGGTGGAAATTGATCGGGATCGACGAAATTCCGGCGTGCAGGCCCGCCAGATAGCCCAGCACCGTCTCGGCGCTGTTGTTGGCGAACACGCCAATGCGCCGACCCGACCCGATCCCGCTTGCCAGCAGGGCATTGGTTGCCCGGTTGAGGACGGTATCCAGCTTCGACCACGTGATCATCTGGCGTTCGTCGGCCAGCGCCAGATCGTTGGGGTGAGTCCGGGCTTTGTCAGCGGCGGCTAGCGACATGCATTGATATCCATACTAGAGGCCCAGAACGGCGCGCGAGAGGATGTTCCGCTGGACCTCGCTTGAGCCGCCAAAGATCGTCGAGGCGCGGGCATTAAGGTACTGGGCTGTGGGTGCCACAGCGAATGCAGGCCCGACCGGCCCGGCTTCTCCGGTCAACGCCGGTCGCTGGAAGGGCACCGCGTAGTAACCCAGGATCTCCAGCGCCAGCTCGGTGAGCCTCTGCGAGGTCTCGCTGCCGCACACCTTCAGGGTCGAGGCGGTGGCGTCGCCGACATTGCTGCCGACCCCGAGGCTGGAAATCACCCGCCGTTCGGAAAAATCCACCGCCGTGACCTGAATCTCCAGATCGGAGAGCTTTCGCCGGAACGCCGGCGTCTCAAGCAGGCTTGCCTCGTCGACCGGAGTGTCTGCCGCCATCTTGCGGATCCTGGCCAGCCCGCTGCGCAATCGCGCGGCATAGGAGCCGCCCCGTTCGAACTCGAGCAGGTACTTGGCGACCGTCCAGCCCTCATCCTCCGGGCCGACCCGATTCTCGACCGGCACGCGAACACCTTCGAAGAACACCTGATTGACCTCGTGCTCGCCGGAAATCGAGATGATCGGCTGCACGACGATGCCGGGGGTCTGCATGTCCACGAGCAAAAAGGTGATCCCGGCCTGACGCTTGCCATCGTTCCGGGTCCGTACCAGCAGGAACATCCAGTTGGCGTTCTGGGCGTGCGTGGTCCAGAGTTTCGTGCCGTCGATCACATAGTCGTCGCCATCTCGCACGGCGCGACACTGCAGCGACGCCAGATCCGAGCCCGCCCCCGGCTCCGAATAGCCTTGGCACCAATAGTCTTCGCCGGACAGAATGCGGGGTAGAAAGCGTGCCTTCTGGGCGTCGGTTCCGTAACCGATCAAGACCGGGCCGCACATCTGCAGCCCCATGGCCGGCAGGGTGGGCGTTCCGACCTCGGCGCATTCGCTGTCATAGATATACTTCTGCACGATCGACCAGCCCGTGCCGCCGTGAGCCTTCGGCCACGAGGGCGCAATCCAGCCCTTCGCAAACAGGATTTTCTGCCAGGCGCGGTTCAGGGACGCCTCGGCAAAAACGCCGGACTGACGTCGTGCGGCGTCGCGAAGCTCTGGCGTGAACTCAGCATCGAGAAACGCGCGGACCTCGTCCCGGAAGGCCAGGTCTTCGGCGCTGAATGAGATATCCATAGGTACTCCGTGGCCGGTTAGCGGTCGAATTCGATGTGCAGTTCAAGGACCCCGCGCAACAGGATGTTCGGGCTGTACCGAAAGTCACTGTGACCGGCCTGGATG
>JANORH010000252.1:0-7448 GCA_031415215.1 Alphaproteobacteria bacterium
CTTATCGGTCCCTCCGGCTCCGGAAAATCCACCTTGCTGCGCTCGATCAGCGCCTTGCAGACCATTGATGCCGGCGCGGGCGTGATCACGGCGTTCGGTGGGCCGGTTCAGAAGGACGGCAGGATCGATGCCGATGTGCGCAAGACTCGCACGCGGATCGGGATGATCTTCCAGCAGTTCAATCTGGTGGGGCGCCTAAGCCTGTTCACCAATGTGGCGTTGGGCTCGCTTGGCCGGATCGGGTTCTGGCGCGCGGCCCTCGGGTTCTGGCCCACCGAGACCAAGCTGGCGACCATGGCGGCGCTGCACCGGTTCGGGATCTCTGACTACGCGACGCAGCGGGCCAATACCCTGAGCGGCGGCCAGCAACAGCGCGGGGCGATTGCACGGGCTCTGGTGCAGAAGGCCAAGATCATCCTGGCCGACGAGCCGGTGGCCTCGCTGGATCCGGTGTCGGCACGGCGTGTGATGGATATATTGCGTGAGCTGAACCGGACTGATGGTCTGACCGTGCTGGTGACGCTGCATCAGGTGGACTATGCGCTCCGCTATTGTGATCGCGTGGTGGCGCTGAAGGCCGGCGAGGTTGTCTATGACGGCCCGGCCAGCGGCCTGAAGACCGAACAACTGATCGACATCTACGGCCCCGAATTCGAAGACGTCTTCTGGGAAGGAGCGCCGACATGACCCGCCTTATCACCGCCAGTCTGGTGGCGACTGCATTGATCGCGACGGCGCTGGGCCTGGCGGCCTGCGGACAGCAGGATGCCAAACCCGCCGCCAGCGAGCCGCCCAAGGAGCTGACGTTTTCGATCCTCTCAGCTGAAAACCAGGCGTCGACACAGCCGCTGTGGCAGCCGCTGCTCGACGACATGTCGGCGCAGATCGGGGTGCCGGTGAAGCCTTATTTCGCCACCAACTATACCTCGCTGGTCGAGGCCATGCGCTTCAAACAGGTGCAGCTGGGCTGGTTCTCGGCCTCGCCGGCGCTACAGGCGATCAACCGCGCTGACGCCGAGGTGCTGGGCCGCGTGGTGGATGCCGGCGGTGAGGCCACCTACAAGTCTGTGATCATCGTCAAGAAGGGCAGCGGCATCACGCTGGAAAAGCTGCTCAAGTGCGACAAGACCCTGTCGTTTGGCATGGGCGACACCCAGTCGACCTCAGGCACGCTGGCCCCCAAGACCTATCTGTTCAGCCCGCGCAACATCGAACCCCAGACCTGCTTCAAGACCGTGCGCGCCGCCAACCATCAGGCCAATGTGTTCGCCGTCGCAAACGGGGTGATGGATGCGGCGACCAATAATTCCGTGGGTCTGCTGTTCGCCGCACGTCAGAACCCGCTGATCGCGGAGAAGGTCGAAGTGATCTGGACCTCGCCACCGCTGCCGGAATCCTCAATCGTGGTGCGGCGTGATCTTGACCCGGCGCTGAAGGAAAAGATTCGCCAGTTCTTCCTGACCTACGGCACTGGCTCGGACGCCAAGGCGGACAAGCAGCGCGAGGTGCTCAAGGGTCTTGCTTACGGGGGCTTCAGGCCAGCGGACAACAGCTATTTGAACCCGGTGCGGGAGATGGAGGCTTCTGAAAGCCTTTCCGCCGCGCGCCGCTCGGGCGACAAGGCGAAGATCGCCAAGGCCCAGGCCGAGTTCGAGAAAATCAGCGCCGAAGTCGCCGCAACGCGCGCTGTCGATCCATCCGTCCCATGAGTGCGGAACTGAGCCCCGTCCCGCCGCCACCCAGCCGGACCCTGCTGCAGCGCGCGCCCGACCTGCTGCTATGGGGCGGCGTATTCGTGCTGCTGGCTGTGGCGTTCGGCCCGGCCGAGATCCGCAAGATCCCGCTGCTGTTCGCCAACTCCTCCAACATGCAGGAGATGGGGCGCGGCTTCACCCAGCCCGACTTCACCGACTGGAAGCTATACGTCGCCCAGATGTGGCTGACGGTGCAGATCGCGATATGGGGAACCTCAATCGCGGTGTTGATGGCGATCCCGCTGGGCCTGCTGGCGTCGCGCAACATCACGCCGGCCTTCATCCAGATTCCGGTTCGCAGGTTCCTGGACATTGTGCGCTCGGCACCGGATCTGGTGCTGGGGATGATCTTTCTGGTCGCCGTGGGGCCTGGGCCGCTGGCCGGGGTCATGGCGCTGGCGATCAATACCTCGGGCGTGCTGGCCAAGCTGTTCTCCGAAGCGGTGGAGTCCATCGACCGGGGTCCGGTGGAGGGTGTTCGCGCCACGGGCGCGGCCAAGCTGCACGAGATCAACTGGGGGGTCATCCCCCAGGTGGCACCGCTCTGGACGTCGTATGCGCTGTACCGGTTTGAATCCAACAGCCGCAGCGCCACGGTGCTGGGCCTGATCGGGGCCGGGGGTATCGGTCAGGTGCTGTTCGATTCCCTGAACGCGTTCGCCTACTCGCGGACAGCGGCCATCGTCATCGTGATCATCGTGGCCGTCAGCCTGATCGACATGCTGAGCCAGGCAATCCGCAGCCGGTTGCTGTAGGGCCGTCGCCGTCTGTCTGAGGGTGATATCAACCCTTGAACTTGACCAGCAGGGCTTTCAACTCGGGTTCATCGACCAGGGTGGCCGCGTCGCCAGGGGTGGTCCAGCGTTTTTCGCGTTGGCCCAGTTCGGGCCAGGCGGGGCGTTCCTCGCGGACTTCCAAGGCATAGACCATAACGCGGACATGTTGCAGCCGTCCGCTGCGCAGGCGCTTGTCATAGTGGAAGACGCCCAGGGATTTGCGCGCCATCGCGCCGAGTACGCCGGCCTCCTCGAAGGCTTCCTGCGCTGCGGAGGGGCCGGGCTTGAGGGTTTTGATCGGCCAGCCCTTGGGGATCACCCAGCGGCGGCTTTCCCGCGACGTGATCACCAGCACTTCCACGCCGCCTTCAACCCGCTTTCGCCAGGGCAGGGCCGCGTACTGGGTGCGCGGTTCGCGGTCCGGCTCGGCGCGAATTCTGGCGACTGACTTGGCCATCGGCGGCTGAACGCCTCCCGCATCGAATCGGGCCATGGAGCAAACCCGGGGCCGAGGCGTTTACACGTGGTCTGCGGTCACGCCAATCGCACTGTCACAAAACTGTCACCTGTAGAGGGTCAGGCGTCTTCCGTCCGGGGGCGGCGCACACGGGCCAGGCGACGAAGCCGGCGCCAGAAGCGCGACTTCTCTGCGTCTGGATAAGGTTGCAGGTTCTTTACGAAGTCCTCGGCGCAGGCCCGCCATGAAAAGGTCTCGGCGAACGCCCGTACGCGCGCACGGTCCAGATCCAACGCCTGAATGCAGGCTTCTCGAAGACCTTCGGTGGCGGTCAAAGCCAATACACCTGCGGCCGATCCCGGGATCAGATCAATCGGTCCCGGCGCAGGATAGGCGGCGACAGGTGTGCCCGCAGCCATGGCTTCGAGGATCACCAGGCCGAAGGTGTCGGTCAGCGACGGAAACACGAAGACGTCGGCGCAGGCATAGTGGGCGGCCAGATCCGAGCCGGACTTTGGACCCTTGAAAACGACCCCCGGATACTTCGCCTTCAGCTCGTCAAGCTGAGGTCCCGGGCCGACCACGACCTTGGTGCCAGGCAGGTCGAGGGCCACAAACGCCTCGATGTTTTTTTCGACCGCCACACGACCGACATTGAGAAAGATCGGCCGCGCCAGACCTTCGAAGATGTCGGGCTCACCCTCGCGGCGGGGATGAAACTGTTCGGTGTCCACGCCACGCGACCAGGCGGAGATGTTGCGGAAGCCGTGGCGCGACAGCTCCTCGCGCATGGTGGGCGTGGCCACCATCAACCTGCCCGACGGCTTGTGGAACCACTTCATGTAGGCGTAGCCGGCGGCCAGCGGCAAAGGCAGGCGTGCCGAGACGTATTCGGGGAACCGGGTGTGATAGCTGGTGGTAAAAGGCAGTTTCCATTCCACGCAGATGCGCCGTGCTGCGAGGCCAATAGGGCCCTCGGTGGCGATGTGGACGGCTTCCGGCTCAAACGCCTTGAAGCGCTCCTGGACCGGCTCATAGACGCCGATGGCAACTTTGATCTCGGCGTAGGTGGGCAGGGGAAAGGTCTTGAACTGGCCGGGGTGGATCACCTCCACGGTGTGGCCCATGGCCTCCAGTTCGCTGACAACGCGGGTCAGGGTGCGGACTACGCCGTTGACCTGTGGCTCCCAGGCATCGGACGCCAGCATGATCCGCATGGGTCGCATGGCGTCACGCGGGGCCGTGATCGCCTCACGCAGGCGGCGTTCGGACCGCATGGGCCGCGCAGGCTCGGCCTTGGCCAGCGCCTCTGTCTGCATCCAGGCCCAGAAAGCGCCCAGCAGGGCTTCCTTCGTCGGAAAGTGGCGATAGACGGTGCGCTCGCCGACGCCAGCATCCTCGGCAATCTCGGCGAAACTCAGGTCCTCCAGTGAACGGGTTTCCAGCTGATGGCCGACCGCGCGAAGGATCTGTTCGCGGGTCTCCAGGCGCTGCCGTTCACGCAGGTTCGCTGAGGGCAATTTCATGTCAGTCGCACTGTCACGAGTAGGCGGCCCATGTCAATGGATGCCTGATTTCCGAGACTTCAGGTCCGGATTCGGAACGGCGGCGCCCAATTGACCGCCAGAACCTTGATTCACGTGCCACTCAGGGGTGTTTGCTGGCGTCTTCCGCCCCATATGAATATCCATAACAACCGAACTGACCCTCCCCCGGTCGTTTCCCCATTAAGGTCCATGGACGCTCATACCTATCCCGCCAAGGCGACGCCGAAGTCGCTTCGAACGCGCGCGCGAATCCTCGATGCGGCCGTTCAGCTATTTGCCGAGATCGGCTATCACCCGGCGACCAACGCCGTGATCGCGGACGCCGCCAATCTGACCCGCGGCGCGATGCTCTACCACTTCGCCACGCGCGAAGAGCTGGTCGAGGCGGCGATCAGATACATTCAGTTAAGCCGCGCCCAACTGTTCGAGACAGCGGCATCGCAACCGGCGACAACGGGGGTCGATGCGTCCGAACACGCGATCGACCTCTATTGGTCCATGCTGCACGAGCCGCCTTTCCTGGCATTCGCCGAGCTTGAGTCCGCCGCGCGTACGGATCCGATGCTCAGGGACCTGTTGCGGGGCGCGCGGAGCGAGTTTGACCACGCTCAGCTGGGAGGGGATCGGTTCGGTGCCATGGTTCAGGCGGGTGCTGACCCCCGCTTCCAGACCAGCCGCGACCTGGGCCGGTTCCTGCTTGAGGGGTTGGCGAAGGGGTCAATGACGTATGATGAGGTCGCACGTCGCGCCCGGTTGCTGGCAGTGGTGAAGCGGGCGGTCCGTATGCTGAACCGCAAAGGCGATCTGCACGATCTGTGGACGGATTAGCCCGCCAGCACATCGGCGGCTGATGCTTGGTTCGCCAATGGCTGCCCCCCAAGATAACGGCTCAGGTTCTCCAGGAACAGCGTGTCATTGCGTGCCGCGTTGCCGGCGCTCATGCCCGATGAGTGCGGCGTCAGCGTCACCCGCGGATGGCCCCAAAAGCGGCTGTCGGCGGGCAGGGGTTCTGCCTCGAACACGTCCAGGACGGCGTGCGAGGGGACGCCCTGGTCAAGTGCGGCCAGCAGGGCGGGTTCGTCCACCAGCGGGCCGCGCCCGACATTCACGAAGATTGAGCCGGACTTCATGCGCCCGAAAACGTCGGCGCCCGCGACATGGCGGGTTTCGGGCGTCAGGGGCGAGCAGAGCACCAGGACGTCGGTGGTCGGCATCAGGTCCAGCAACTCGTCACGTGTGGCCATATGGTCAGCGGCCGGGTCGGGTATCGTACTGCGACGGATGGCGGTGATGTGGGCACCGAAGGCCCTGGCTCTGACCGCCACACCGCGTCCGATGGCCCCGAAACCAAAGATGGTCCAGCGGGATCCCTCGATCTCGCGGAAGACGTGGCGGGTCCACTGACCGGCGCTTTGGGCAGCGCGGCGATCCGGGCCGCCCTGCAAGGCATCCAGAACGCCCCAGAGCACATAGTCGGCCATTCCTACAGCCTGACCGTGGCTGGTGGTCAGCCTGGCACCCTTCTGGATGAACTGGCCGAAGACAGGATTGTCGAATCCGGCCGCGCCGCTTTGCACCCATTTCAGGTTCGGTGACTTCAGCGCTGCGGTCATGAACGCCCGGGCACCCGGGCTGAAGAAGGCGTCGGCATTGGCCCAGACGACATCCGGTGCCGCGTCATCAAGGGTGACCGGTGCGCCGGCCAACGTGACTTCGCCAGCATCACTCACCAGCAGCGTCTCAATAGCCGCCCCATGGGCTGCGATGGCTGCCTGGGTGCGGTGGTAGGCCTTTTCGTGGATCAGCAGTCGCATGGTGTCCCTCTCCGACCGGTTTAGCCGGAGAGGGACCCGTAAAGCTAGCTTCCGCCGCCTGACTTTGTGGCGGTGGTGGCAGGTGCGGTAGCAGGAGCCTGCTGGGCCTGATCGTGACGACGATCGCGGCCGCCCATCATTGCCTGCATGGCCGCAAACTCGGACTTGTCGATCGCGCCGTCCTTGTCCTTGTCGACCATGACGAAGTATTTGACGATCTGGTTTCCCATCTCACCCTTTAGCTCGGCCTTCTGAATCTTGCCGTCGACGTTGTCATCGAACATTCCCATCATGCGGGTCTTGTCGATCAGTTCGTCGTTATTGGTGAGCTTGGCCGAGGTCTCTTCAGACCAGCGGTAGCGGAGCGCGGTGTAGAACATCTCCTCCCACGACTGGTCGCCCCACACGATGGTCTTGGCCGCATCGGGGTTGGCCGGGTTCTGCTTGGAGTTGTCGTACCAGTAGTTGGCGATCAGCCTGGAGCCCGCCGGAATCTTCAGCGGCTCAGCAAAGGAGTACTCCCGCTGCCAGTTGAAATCGTAGCGTGGCATGGCCAGCAGGCGCTTCTTGGCACCGTCCGGATACTCAACCCAGAGGTCCGAGGCATAGCCACGATAGTGGGCATGCGGGAATGCCGAATAGAGCAGCATATCCTTCGGCACGTCGATGTAGGCGGTTTCCTTGTGGCGCGCTTCACCGGCGGGCAGCACGATCGTGGGGTCCACAATCACCGAGCTTCGCATCACCAGGTCCGGCGTCTCGCCATCCTTGTAGAAATATAGACCGAGTTGGGACTTGTCGGTCACTTCCTTGCCGAACGGCGTGTAGTGGACCTGGGCCCCGACCGCCCCGCCCGGGGGAAGGAAGGTGCCGACATTTTTGGGCCACAGCGTGCTTTCCGATCCGACCGCATAGCCGCCGAGAGAGGCGCCCCAGCGGCTTTCATTGCCCTTGCCATCCGCCGGAACCTCCTTGAGGTAGCCGGTCAGATAGTGGTGCACGGCCTGGCGCTGGCTGACCACGAAGGTCGAGGCCTTGACCCATTTGCCCTCGGTCAGCGGGTTGACCATGATCGGGCGCTGATAGTCGACCACGCCGGA
>JANORH010000253.1:0-2379 GCA_031415215.1 Alphaproteobacteria bacterium
CCTGGATCGGCGGATCAAGTCCGCCGATGACGGTCTTTGTGGGTGTGGACTCGTGTAGTCGACGGTCGCGTCAGAACATCGCCAGCTTCTCGGGGCGGATCAGGGTGCGCCGCGCGGGCAGGGTGACCATGATCGCCTCGCGCTCGTCGTCGCTGTAGCGGCCCCAGGCGGCGACCTCGGACAGTTTGCGATAGCAGCCCATGCACAGGCCGCTCTCGCCATCGACGATGCACAGCTTGATGCAGGGGGTTTTGATCGGGGCCGTGCTCATCCGGGAATAGCGTAGGTGACATTGGCCTGGGCCGCCAGTCGCTTCGGGCTCTCGGTCCAGATGCGGACGTCGCAGACCGCCAGCCTGCGACCCAGCCGCAACAGTTCGGCGTCCGCGTGCATGTCGCCGGGTTTGGCCCCGCGTAGGAAGCTCATGTTCAGCTGGGACGTCACCGCCATCAGCTGATCGCCAATGTGGGCGAGCACCAGCGCATAGGCCGCCGAGTCGGCCAGCGACATCAGGGTCGGGCCCGAGATCACGCCGCCGGGGCGCAACAGCCCCTCGCGATAGAAGCCGGTCATGCGGATGCGGCCGGGCTCGACGGAGGTCACCTCGATGGTTTGCGATTGGCCCTCGCCGGGGAAGGCGCGGCGGAATAGCGCATTGAGTTCGTCAACGGTGAGCTTGGGTTCGAACATGGCCATGCCGCTTTCTGGACCGGGTGGCCGCTATGTGACAAGCGCGATGTCGCTCATGTAACAGTGATGTATCATGACTTATTTGTAACCCATGAATACCCAGCATTGCCGCATGTTCATTTGAAACTGAAGATGAGAGACCGCTATGTCGCAGATATCGTTCAGGGAGAATTTCCAATGAAATTTGCTGTATTTTCCCTCGCCGCCGTCACGCTGGCGGCAGGTTCGGCCTCTGCCACCGAAAACATGACCGACCTGCAGTACCTCAAGGCCAACCGCTGCAAGGGTCTGGCCACCACCTTGAGCACCGTCGCTGACCCCGCCGCCATTGACGCCTTCATCAAGGCGGATCGCGGCGCGCGGATGCCCTTCATCCAGGAGCGCGCCGCCAATGAGTTCCAGCGCGCCAAACGCGAGGCCAAGGGCGAAGATCGTAAGGACCGGCTGACTGCGGAACTGACCGGCCCCTGCCAAGCGTTCGTGGCCACCGGAGCCGCCACCTCGAAACAATAGAACTCAAGCGAAACTGGCAACTGAGCCAATGCGCCGGCCCGCCGGCGCGTTTTTCTTTGGGGCGATGTGCCTCTCAAGCTCAAACTACCAAAATTATGATCCTGATTTCCCTTTACGTAAGGGTCATCTTTTCACCTGCCCGCCGCGCAGGTATATGTGCCCCCGAACACATACGCTGTAAACCAGCCTGCGGAGGACGCCCATGAACCTCGATTTCACGCCTGAAGAGAACGCCTTCCGCGAAGAGGTTCGCACCTTCATCAAAGACAACTATCCCGCTGACCTGCGCGCGGCGCAGGACGAGGGTCGGGCGCTGACCAAGGAGGAGTACCTCTCCTGGCACAAGGTGCTGGCCAAGAAGGGCTGGCTGGCGCCGTCCTGGCCGGTGGAGCATGGCGGCACCAACTGGACGCCGACCCAGAAGTACATCTGGTCCGAGGAGAGCGCGCGCGCCGATTGCCAGGGCATCCTGCCGTTCGGCGTCTCGATGCTGGCCCCGGTGGTCTACACCTTCGGCACCGAGGAGCAGAAAAAGCGGTTCCTGCCGGACATCTACAACGGCAAGGTCTGGTGGTGTCAGGGCTATTCCGAGCCGGGCGCAGGGTCTGACCTGGCCAGCCTGAAGTGCAAGGCCGAGCGGATGACCGCCGACGACGGCAAGGAATATTACATCGTCAACGGCCAGAAGACGTGGACGACGCTGGGCCAGTTCGCCGACTGGGGCTTTTTCCTGGTCCGCACCGATCAGAATTCCAAGCCGCAGGCGGGCATTTCGTTCCTGCTGATCGACATGACGACGCCGGGCATTTCGGTGCGTCCGATCATCACCCTGGAAGGCGGCCACGAGGTCAACGACGTCTTCCTCGACAACGTCAAGGTGCCGGTGGAGAACCGCATCTTCCACGAAAACCAGGGCTGGACCTGCGCCAAGGCGCTGCTGGCCCATGAGCGCAGCGGCATTGCCGGCGTAGCGCGCTCCAAGCGCAATCTGGAAAAGCTGCGGACCATTGCGGGCACCGAGCGCTCGGATGTGGGCGGGTCGCTGCTGTCGGAAGCGTTCTTCCGCCGCAAGGTGGCCGAGCTGGAAATCGACCTGACAGCGCTGGAATTCACCGAACTACGCACCCTGGCCGGTGAGAGCAGCGGCAAGGGCCCCGGCCCGGAAAGCTCGATCCT
>JANORH010000254.1:0-1927 GCA_031415215.1 Alphaproteobacteria bacterium
CGCCATGTTGACCATGGCCGGCATCGCTGCCGTCGTCGCGCCGATGCTGGACAAGGCCCGGTGGACCAACACCACGGCGGCGGTCTTCACCCTCTATCTGGTCGCCACAGCCTGGATGACCGTGCGCCGGCGTCCCGGAACCATCGGCCACTTCGAGCGCGCCATCGTCCTCGTACCGCTGGGCATTGCCGCGATGGGGTTAGGCCTGAAGCTGGCTGGCTCGGCGGTCCCCCGGCCGGAAGACTTCGCCACCGTCTATATATTCGCCGTCGTTTCCACGATGGCGGCGGTCGCCGACCTGACGATGATCCGGCGGGGCGGTGTCAAGGGCGTTCCCCGCGTCGCCCGGCATTTGTGGCGCATGGGCGCTGCGCTGTTCGTAGCGACGGGTTCATTCTTTTTCGGCCAGGCAGACCTGCTCCCTGCCGCGCTGCGCGCCACCGTTCTGCCGACGGTGCTGGGGCTCGCACCGCTGGTGTTGATGGCGTTCTGGATCGTCCGGGTGCGGGTGCCGCGCGGCTTGCGCCTGCAAGGCGGTGCGACATGACGAACCGGAACTCACGCATGTGCCTCCCGTCATGGCTGATTCTGGGCGTCGCGCTGATCGCGGCACCAGTGCAGAGCGGCGAGTTTCAGCCGCCACGCACGCGGTCCGGCGTCCCCGACCTGCAGGGCATCTGGACCAACACCGCGCTGACCTTCCTGCAACGCCCGCCGATCTTCAAATCCCTGATCGCCACCGAGGCCGAGGCCGCCATGATGACGGCCGGGTTCCGACAGATGACCGGCAGCATGCTCGATCCCGCGCCGATCGATCCGAACCTGCCGGCACCGCCCATTGTCAAGTCAGCACCCAATTCCGACTACCTCGAGATGGACGTGAACCTGGCCCGCATCGACGGGAAGATGCGCTCGTCCTGGATCGTCGAACCGGCCGACGGTCGCATCCCCTTCACCGACGCCGGCAAGATAGCCGAACGCGCCACCGCGAAGGAGACCTTCGACGGCCCCGAAGGTCGGCCCATGACCGAACGCTGCCTGATTGCCATCGGCTCGCCCGAAGGTCCGCCGATGATGAACGCGGCCTTCAACGGCCACTACCAGATCGTCCAGACCCCAAACCATGTCGCGATCAGCGTCGAGATGAACCACGACGTTCGCATCATCCGCCTGAACGACCGCACCCATCCTCCGGCGGCGGTGCGATCCTGGTTGGGCGACAGTGTCGGCTGGTATGAAGGCGACACCCTGGTGGTCGAGACCACGAACCTCGACCCCCGTTCCGAAGTCGCCAGCCTTGGCGGCGGCTTTGCCTATGGCCTTCGCACGACGATCACTGAACGCTTCACACGGACGTCAAAGACCGAGATCCTGTACGCCTTCACGGTGGAGGACCCGGACTATTTCAAGCAACCGTGGCGCGGGGAGATTCCGATGCGATCCGCCAGAGGTCCGATCTACGAGTATGCCTGCCACGAGGGGAACTACAGCCTGCCCAACGCGCTGGGCGGCGCACGGGTTCAGGAGGCCCCCGCACCGTGAGACGGCCAAGCTGAAATTGCCCTGGAAACCAACCGGATGCGTATCCCTATCCCGAGCCGGAGCCCGAGCCGCCCCAGCGCAGGCCGGGGGGCAGGGTCCTTTGCGGTGGTTGCGGCTCCGGGACCGGGGCCTGCAGTGCGTTGATCTTGGCGATGAGCAGGGCGGTCTGTCGCAGTTCCTCGACCTCGGTGGCGAAATCGCCGTCGGGGTTGATGGAGGCTGCGGCGCCGGTGACCGCGTTGCTGAGCGCGGCGATATGGCGACACAGGGTGCGCAACGCATCTTCGGTATCGGCGGAGGTTTCACAGTCGGCTTCGTATTCGGCGTGGAAGGTGGCGCTGACCGCATTTTCGAGGCGTGCGATGCCCTTTGCGCGGACGTCCTG
>JANORH010000255.1:0-9559 GCA_031415215.1 Alphaproteobacteria bacterium
CAGTACTTCGCCACCGGCGCGTCAAAATCCAGGTCCCCGCGATCCGCTATCAGCAACGCCGTCAGCGCCGTCATGGTCTTGGTCGTCGAATAGACGTTGACGATGGTGTCGCGCTCCCAGGCACGGGTCTGTTCCGCATCCGCAAAGCCGCCCCAGAGGTCGACCACGGTCTCGCCCTCAACCGTCGCACAGAACGAAGCGCCCACGTCCGAACCGTTGGAAAAATTGGCCTCAAATGCGGTCCGCACATCCGCAAAGCGGTCGTGGGTGACGCCGTGGATCGATCCGTCAGCCATGTTCAGTTCCCCCTATTTGCCGGGTCTATTTCTTGATCCGCTCATAGCGGTAAGGCTCGGCTTCGCCGTTGCGGAAGCGACCTTCCATATCGAACTCGCCGTCGCCGTCGGTATCATAGAGGCCGCTCTCGGGATTGCCGTCACGGTTCTTGTCAAAGATGGCAGAGTCCAGTTTTCCGTCGCCGTCGTCATCGTACATGATCATGATCGGCTCGCGTCGGCTGTTCGGGATGACCGACAGATAATCCGCCTGGCCGTCGCAGTCGGCATCGACGTCGTATTCCATTCCGGGTGGGTCCGTGCTGACGCGCTCGGCCAGAGTCTTTGATTTGCAGTCCTTGGGCGGCCCAACGGGTTGGGTCGCGCGGTCGGCCGTGCGCGCCAGAAACGCATTCACGTCTTCCGCCGACACCGCAAAGTTCAGGCCTTCGCCCTCACCCTTGAAACTGTTGATGCCGACGACCCGCAGGTTGTCATCGATCAGCGGGCCGCCGGAGTTGCCAGGATTGATCGGTGTCTGGGTCTGGATCACCGTGGCCTTGTGCTGCAGCCGTTCCTCCGTCGTCCATTCGTAGTCGCGCCGCACCTGGCTGACGATGCCGCGGGTATAGGTCCAGGCCTCGCCGGTTGGATGGCCGATGGCGTGGACGTCGGCACCCACCTGAACGGCGCGGTCCGACGTGGTCGCCACGACCAGTGGCTTCACATGACCCGGGGTCTCGGACACCTGGATCAGAGCCAGATCAGCGACCTCGTCGCGACGCAGGACCCTGGCGCGGTGGACATCGGCGTCGTTCACGACGGTACCCTCGATGGCCGGCTTGAAAATAACGCCCACCTCGGTGTTTTTGCCGACCACATGCAGATTGGTGACGATCTTGCCGTCTGGCGAGATCAATACGCCCGACCCGACCCCATCCTTCGTGACGATCAGCACAACCGAGGCAGACGCGGTCTGATAGACCCGGGTCTCATTGGCCCCACGGGTGGTATTGCGGCCCTCGGGCTTGAGCCCGTTCAAAGCCCGGGCGTAGCTTTTGGCACTGGCATCGGAGCTGACGGCAGAGTCGCCCATAGCCGAAGCGCCGCCTGCGCGCCCGGCAGCGGGCGCCTTGCCGCCGGCACCGGAAACGTTCCGTGCAAGATAGGCTTCCGGCGTTGCCGCCCATGCGTATGATGTCGCCGACAGTGCCAGAACCGCCGCACCCACCCGGAGCCATTTCATGGCGGTATTCCCTCGCAAAGGTTTCCAGTGGCGGAGCCTAGCGGGATGGTTGTGGCTCGCAAGTGCGATTCTGGGGGGGCCAACATTGGCCTTGGCCCAGCCTGTGCCGTCCCCGGTCCACCCGGCGGCGCAGCTCTATTTCGACGGCAAGGCTGTGACCACCCGTGAAAAGCTCGTGGGCTTGCTGAAGGGCCCGGAGGTGCGGGACCCGGCCACCCGACTGGCGACACTGGGCGTGTTGTTGGACGTCTGCCTGCACAGCTACGCCAACGATTGTATCCAGGCCCATGTCGCCGAGTATGTGGAGCTGGCGCGGACAACACCGGCGGCCAATTCCGTTCTGCAGGCAGAGCAGGCGCGCCGTGCCGGGTACTATTTTGACTTCGCCCGGTTGCTGCTGAACAAGCCCGAAGTCACCGCCCAGATCCTCGACTGGAATCTCTGGACGCACGAAAATCCCTACAACGGAGAGCTCTATCTGCAGCGCCGCCTGCTCGCGTCCAACGTCCTGCTGGCACAGGGCAAGGCCGAGGCGGCGATGGCCGAGGTAGACCGGATCCTGTCGTTCGTCGCGTCGCTCAAGAATCCGGAGGCAGCGCGCTTTACGGTGGCCTGGACGCTGACCGATCTGATCCGCACCTTACTGGATCTGGGTCAGACGGAACGCGCCTACGGGCTCTACAAGGCCAGCGGCGGGTACATCGCGGGTGCCCTGGGTGCCAGCAGCGTTGATGCTGTGGTGTACCGGCTGGCCGAGGGGCAGGTCTTGCAAGCGGTTGGTGATCTGGAGGGTGCCTCGACGGCGCTGGCGCGCGCCCTGAAGACACTGGACGCGATCGAGGTGGACGACGACACGCGGTCGTGGCTCCTCGGCGATCTTGTTACCCTTCGCTCGGCAGTCTGTTCGATGCAGAACGACCTGGGTTGCGCGCGCGAGGTGCTGGCTCGACATCCGGCCGCCGCGCGTTTTCAACAGGCAGGCGCGACGGCCGGGTCAGAGGCGGACGTGTCCTACCTGGCTGCACGGGCACTCACCGCCGCCCTTAGCAAGACACCGGACACTATTGCGGCAAAGGCTTTGGCTGCGGCACCCACTTTTGGAACTGACCCAAGGTTTCAGGCATCAGAGGCGATGATCCGCTCAGCCGGTGCCGCGCTTGCGCTGCCGCCGGGCCCGCTGCGAGCCGATGCGTTGGTTCAACTTGGTCAGCGGGTCAGGGCCCATGCCGCCGTTCCAGTAGCTGTCACGGGCGCCTGGTTTCGGCCCACCCCGATTGAGCAACTGCTGACGGCCCTCGCCCTGACCCAGATCGAAACGGCCGATGCAGACAACGCCTTTGCCTTGATCCAGATCGGCAACCGCACCGGACCCGGTTTCGACGCCGATGCCCTGACGGCGCTGGGCGCTGCTAATGGCGAACTCCAGCGGCGCGCGGTCCACGAAGCGCTGCGTCTGCGCGCCCGACGGGATCGGCTGGAACGCGAGCTGGTCCAGCAGGTCGCCGAGCGTGCCGTGCGCCAGACACCCACATCGCCCATCCTGCAGCATGACCCCGCCCAGCGGGTGGTTTTTCGTGACTTCGCAGACCGCATCGGTCAGGCCGAACGCAGCCTGACAAAGGCCCGTATTCCTCTGTCGGGTGCCAACCTGATCGCGTTGAAAACGTTCCAGGCGGCCCTGCGGCCGAACGAGGCGGCGCTCGGCATCGCGCCGACCGCCGGTGGACTTGCCTATATGTGCATCCGCCGCGACGCGACGTTTCGGACCACCGCGCCGGTGGATTCCGCGCGGCTCCTGGTCGACCGCAAGGTGCTCCAGAATGCCCTGACCGCCACCCATCCACCGTCGGAGGCGCTGGACGTGCAGTTTCCGGCAGAGGCGGCGGTCAGGCTCTACGATGTGCTGCTTCGCCCGTTTGCTCCCTGCCTTAAGGATGGCGATGCGCTGGTGTGGTTGCCAGGTGTCACGACCGCTGGCCTGCCCTTGGCCGCCCTGCTTCCGGCCCTGCCGCCCAAGCTGGCCGCGGGATACGATCTGACGTCCGCCGACTGGGTCGTGCGACATCATGCGATCAGCTACGCGGGCTCTGCAGCGGCTTTGCTGGCGGCCCGCCGTCAGCGTCAGAGCGACGGTGGTTTCGGCTTTCTGGGGGTTGGCGACCCACTGCTGAGCGGTCGTACCGACGATGGTCAGCTGCGCGGCCGGGCGGTTCTACGTGGCGTGCCAGCCAGCTCTGGATTGTCAGACCTTGCGCCATTGCCCGAAACCCGCGCGGAACTCGAGGCCTCGGCCAAAGGGTTTCGCCAATCGAAAGTGCTGCTGTCGGCCCAGGCCACCGAGCGAGGATTTCGCGGTGAGCTGGTTGGTGCTTACGGAGTCTTGTCGTTCGCAACCCACGGCCTGATCCGGGACGATCTGCAGGGCCTGTCGGAGCCGGCGCTGGTGCTGACGCCGGTGTCGGCGGACGATCCGCTGGACGACGGTTTGCTGACCGCCTCCGAGATCGCAGACCTTAATCTCGGGGCCTGGTTCGTCGCACTGTCGGCCTGCAACACGGCCAATTTCGACTTGAGCCGGGCGACGCAGGATCTGCCGGCGCTGGCATCGGCCTTCGCGGTGGCCGGTACGCCCTCGACGCTGGCGACCCTCTGGCTGGTGAACTCCGAGACGGGCCAGAACGTGGTATCCGGCGTGTTCGAGGGCCTGCGGGCCAGCCGTGGCCCGGCGGCAGCATTGGCCGACGCACAGCGCGCCTTTCTCGCTGCGCCGCCCGGAAAGGCTTATCTGCACCCACGTTTCTGGGCGCCGTTTGTAATCCTGGGCGATGGGGCTGTGTCGCCTCCAACTGGACGGGACGGCGCGCCATCGGTCACGTCCGTCGAAAAGTTGACCACACGCGGCGGCGAGGTGTTGTCGGTGCGGCGGGCGCCGGACGGCGTGGTTGCCCGCTTCGTCGCCGAACCGGACGCCACGGGACGGCGAGCCGCCGGCATACGCCTCTCAGGTCCCATTTCCTGGCGACGTGACGATGCAGGTGGTGCCATGCGACCCACCGTCGATCTTGGCAATATGCTGGTCGTCGGGGGGTATCGCGCGGACGCTGGCGGCCGGCTCGTCCCGGCGCTGGATGCCCTGGACCGCACCACTGGCGTACCTTTGCAGCGTTGGCTGGGTGAAGCGAACGGGGCCGATTTTTCGACTGTCTTCGCAATGGCCCGGACGGCATCAGATCGCGTGCTGGTTCTAACCGGCGAAGCGGTGCGGATGGACCGGTCCGCGCATCGACTCCGGGTTTTCGAAACGGACGCGGCCCTCCAGCCCCGCCTGCTGTTCGAGATCACTGGCAACGGGCATGACGGCCTGGACAACGCCACGCTGGCAGTTACGGGTGGCGAACTGATCATTACCTATACGGATCGAACCGCCCCGTTCGCCGCGCCGCCCGTTATTCCTGACGACGACTACGATTTTCCCCTTTGTTCCAGCGAACCTGTCACCTGGATCGAGCGCCGCGACGCCCGGACCGGGGCGTTGAAGGCTGCACGCGAAGTGCGCGGGTTGCAGGTCGAGACGACGTCGGCGAGCAAAGATCAGATGATGCTGGCTGGCGCGGTGACATCCGCCTGTGGCGCTGAAGCAGAAGCCGTCGTCTTGAGGCTCGCACCAGACCTGACGACCCAAAGTCTCTGGCGTGATGACAGCCTTGGCCAGTCGATCGTCTGGTCGATGGGCGAGTTGCCCGGTGGGCGACTGCTGGTCGCGGCCAGCAAGCAGGGTGTGGTCGATTTCGCGGCCCCGTTGGCGATCGGTGTGAAGCGGGATATCTACCGCACACGCGACCTGAAACGGGCGAATGGCGGCATGGTTCTGGTGCTGGATCGACGCGGACGGGCCTCGGCACCCCGCATGCTGGATTCAGGTGCCGGCGTCTTCATCAACGGGATGGACGCCAGCCGGCCGGATGACATCCTGCTTGGCGGGTCGCTTGGCGGTGAGGCCGCGATTTTTCACTTGGCCGATACGGCGGATGCCAAGCGCTGATCAGGCAGGAACTCAGTCTCATGCAAGCTCGGGTATTACTGCAATCGCGGTTGTGGCGGCTTGGCCGTGCATGTCGTCCTGAAGTACCCAGTTCAGGTGATTGAACGCGCCGCAAAGTGGATCTGCTCGGGGGCGTGGTATGGACGCGACGGGCTGATACGTGCAGTCCGGGTGCAACGGAGGATGCATGGCAAATCTGATTTCAGAACGGGTGCACTTGGCGCGGAAAGGCTCAAACCCGTATGTGATCTGCAGAATGTCGTCCGGCTGGCTGGTCATCGGCGATGTACAGCCGTTGCCCGGATATTGCCTGCTGCTGGCAGATCCCGTTGTGGAGAGTTTGAACAGTCTGGATGAGAGTGGCCGGTCGGCCTACTCCAGGGACGTAGCACTCATCGGTGATGCCCTTCTTGCCGAGACGAGCGCGTTCCGCATCAACTATGAGACCTGGGGCAACACCGAACCTGCGCTCCACACGCACATAATGCCCCGTTACATGACTGAACCGGAGGACAAGCGTCGACGGCCAGCATGTATGGGCTACGACTGGACGACCGCGCGCAAGTTCGACGCCAGCCTTGATAGGCCCCTGATCGAGAAGCTGCGGTCATTCCTATCCCAGAGCGAAAATTGGCAGCGTCGATAGCGCCACCTCGCAGGCGATCCCCGGGCGGAGGCTATGATCACGCTGGAACCGGAAACCCTCCCGCCCGGCTGACCGAGGCCGCCGGTACCTTACCTACCAGCCCGGACGCCCAGTTTCCGATCTCGATGAGCGCGCCCAGATCGTAGGTGGTCTCGAAGCCGGCGCGTTCCAGCATGTAGACCAGATCCTCGGTGCCGATATTGCCCGTGGCGTTGGGGGCGAAGGGGCAGCCGCCGAGGCCGCCCACGGATGCGTCGAGGATATCAACCCCCGCCTCGACGCCTGCGAAGGCGTTGGCCAGGCCGGTGTTACGGGTGTCGTGGAAATGCAGGCGCAGCGGGATATCGCCGATGAGCTTTTGGGTGGCCTCTACGCGCCGACGCACCAGCCAGGGATCAGCGACGCCGATGGTGTCGGCCAGCGCGATCTCGGCCACCTTCAGGTCTGCGGCGGCCCTCACGATCTCGAGGACGCGCGCCTCGGGAACCTCGCCCTCGAAAGGGCAGCCGAACGCCACCGAAACGGTCATGGAAATCGGGGGGTCGGTCGGCTTGCGGGCCGCGACGATGGCGGCCAGGGCTTCTACCTGTTCGGCGGTCGAGGCCCCCTGATTGCGGATGCCGAAGCCGTCGCTGGCGCAGACCACCACATTGGCCTCATCGCACCGGGCCTCGACACAGCGATCCCAGCCGCGCGCGTTCAGCACCAGGCCAATCCGGGACCGACCCGCGGTGTGGGGCAGGGCAGCCATGATCTCTTCGGCCCCGGCCATTTGCGGCACGCGTTTGGGATTTACGAAGGAGACCACCTCCATGCGCTGCGCGCCGGCGGCGTCCAGGCGAGCGATCATCTCCAGCTTCCGGTTGACGTCCAGCAGGGTCTTTTCGTTCTGCAGGCCGTCGCGCGGACCCACCTCGACGATCTGGATTTTCCGGCCCATCAGCGCATCTCCCGCGTGTCCATGTCTGGCGCTACATAGACCCTCAGCGTCATCGGGTCGCCCTTGGAGTAGTTCAGACCCTCGATCTTGGCCACCTCTTCGGCATGCCCGCCCAAGGCCTTCAGGGCGGCCCGGAAGGCCGGCTCCTCGCGGGCCTCGACGATGGCCGGTCGGCTGTTCAGGATGGCCTGAGCGGCCTCGATCGGCCCATCCAGTTCGGTGGCGGTGCCCAGCGCAAAGACCAGGCTCGGCTCTGCAAATCCGGCAACCGCCACGGGTGCCTCCGCAACACCTTGGCGGGGCAACAACCGGTTGTCCGCCATCGCCTGCTCCAGCCGCGCTGACAGCCAGAGCGGGCCGAGGCGCGGCACGAACGCCGCCGCCAGCGCGGCATGGCCCAGCAAACCTAGGCCCAGGGCCGCCATCAGCGCCGCACGCTGCTTGCGCTGGATCAGCAATGCGGCGCCGACCAGCCCGGCCAACGCCAGAAGTCCGCCCGCCAGCATCGCCGATAACAGGTCTGACGGATCGCCATACAGCGACAGCAGATACGCCACACCTCCGGCCAGGGCGACGCCCACCAGCGCAGAAAGGCCTGCCCCCAGATAGCGCGCGACGGTCCCGATAGGCTCGGCCAGCGCGCGTGCTGCCAGCCAGGTCAGGGCGCCATAGGTCGGCAACAGATAGTGCGGCAGTTTGGTCGGCAGCAGTTCGAACAGGATCCACGTCGGAACCAGCCAGGCCAGGGCGAACCTGACCCCGGCCTCTTGCCGATATCGCCAGGCTGCAACGGCGGCGCCGGGGAGCAACAGGGTCATGGGAA
Organism: Alphaproteobacteria bacterium; assembly: GCA_031415215.1. Classification (GTDB taxonomy): domain Bacteria; phylum Pseudomonadota; class Alphaproteobacteria; order Caulobacterales; family Caulobacteraceae; genus Phenylobacterium. The sequence continues at coordinate 7,973 of JANORH010000255.1, forward strand.
AGGTCAGGATCGGGGCCAGCAGCAGGTGATATCCCGGCGGTGCCCCGTGACTTTCCTGTCCACCCACCAGCTTGGGGGCCAGATCTGAACCCAACGCCTGCGACCAGAAACTGCCATCAGTGGCCACCGTCACGGCACCGGCCCAGGGCCCGATAATCGCCAGCACGATCAACAGTCCCCACCACCAGCGCATCTGACCCAGCCAGCCGACGCGGCGATCCCAGAGCATCAGCGTCAGAATGGTCAGCGTCGGCACCATCGGCCCGACCGGCCCCTTGATCAGGATCGCCATCGCCACGCCCAGCCAGAACAACCAGACCGCTGCGGGTCCTGCGGTAGCTCCGCCATTGCGTGCAGCGTAAAGCCTGGCCAGCGCTGCCATGGCCAGGGTCGTTGTCCCGGCCAGCCCGGCGTCGGTCTTTGCGATGAAGGCCTCGGTGGACAGCAGCAGACTGGCCCCCAGCATCGCGCCCGCCGCCAGCGACGTCCGTCGGCCAAAGAACGCCCCCGCTCCCCAGGCGCAGGCCGCTGCCGCCAGCATCGCGCCAAGCAGGGACGGTATCCGATAGGCCCAGATCTGGCGGGCCTCAGGGCTGGAAACCGCAAACACACTGGCCGCTTGCAGCCAATGTATGCCGACGGGCTTCTTGAAGCGTGGCGCGTCCTGGAACCGGATCACCACAAAATCGCGACTCTCCATCATCTGGGCTGTGGCCTGTGCGAAGCGCGCCTCATCGCGGTCCAGCGGCGGCATGGCGATCAGGCCGGGTATCCCAGCAAGGAAGGCCACGAAGGCCGCCAGCGCCGGGCCGCGCCAGCCACCGCTCCATTTCGACAGGATGTCGTCCAGCATCATGCGATACCAAATAGCACGATCCTTTCGCGCGCCGACTTTTCCGCTATTCAGACGGCCATGGTTGCGACGCCTGACATTTCCGTGGTGGTGCCCGTCTTCGACGAGGCCGGCGCGGCTCCGGCCCTGGCACGGGAGATCGCCACAGCGTTTGCGGGTCGTTCTTTCGAGATTATCTTTGTCGACGACGCCAGCCGCGACGAGACACCCGCAGTGCTGAGCGCACTGCGGGTGGAGGTCCCGCAGCTGCGTGTGCTGTCTCACAGGCGCAACTCGGGCCAGAGCCGCGCAATCCGATCCGGCATTCTGGCTGCCCGCGCGGCGGTTATCGTCACCCTGGACGGCGACGGCCAGAACGATCCTGCCGATGGCCCAGCCCTGGTCGATGCCTTGATGGCGGGTGGTCCAGATCTCTCCATGGTCGGCGGCGAGCGGGTGAAACGCCAGGACAGTCAGGCCAAGAAGTGGGCGTCCCGCCTGGGCAACGGCATTCGCCGACGTTTGCTGAGCGACACGGCGCGGGACACCGGCTGCGGTCTCAAGGCGTTTCGCCGCGAGGCGTTTCTGCGACTACCCTATTTCGATCACATCCACCGCTACCTGCCGGCACTGATGTTGCGCGAAGGCTACCGCGTCGAGTTCCGGCCCGTGAACCACCGCCATCGCCAGACCGGCCAGTCGAAATACACCAACCTCGGGCGCCTGCTGGCGTCGGTTTCGGACCTGCTTGGCGT
>JANORH010000256.1:0-3085 GCA_031415215.1 Alphaproteobacteria bacterium
AACACGTTAAGCGCCTGATCCTGACGTCGTCAGGCGGCCCCTTTCGTGATGCGTCACGCGCACAAATGGCGGCTGCGACGCTGGAACAGGCGCTGGCTCATCCAAATTTTTCGATGGGCGCCAAGATTTCGATCGATTCAGCGACCATGATGAACAAGGGCCTCGAGGTCATCGAAGCCGCCTACCTGTTTTCCATGCCACCCGAACGGATCGACGTCCTGGTTCACCCTCAGCAGATTATCCACAGCATGGTCGAGTACGCCGATGGCTCGACGCTGGCTCAGATGGGACCGCCGGATATGCGCCCGCCGATCGCGTGTGCCTTTGCCTGGCCCGACCGGCTGCCGTGGCCGGCACCCCAGCTGGATCTGGTGACGGCCGGTCCTTTGACGTTCCAGCATCCCGATCCCGAAAAGTTTCCGGCCTTGGCCATTGCCAAACAGGCCCTGATGGCCGGCGGGCGTGCGCCTGCGGCGATGAATGCAGCCAACGAGTGTGCCGTGGCGGCCTTTCTTGACCGCCGCATCGCCTTTCTTGATATCCCTAGCATCGTGGCGGAGACCCTGGAGCGGATGGACCGCATCCCGGACCCGACGCGCCCTGATGATGATGCCGTGCAGTCGGCGCATAATACCGATGCCGAAGCCCGCCGAGTGGCGGGCGAGGTCGTGACCCGCAAGTTCGCGGCCTGAGGAGCAGTTCAGCCCCATGCAATTCATCCAGACGGTCTTTCTGTCAGTCGTGCCGTTTCTGCTGGTGCTGGGCATCGTGGTGACGGTCCATGAACTGGGCCACTTTCTGGCGGCCAAGGCGTTCGGCACCAAGATTGACCGGTTTTCGATAGGCTTCGGCCGCGCCATCGCGTCCTGGACGGACAAATCCGGTGTGGATTGGCGAATCGGGTGGTTGCCGGTCGGTGGCTACGTGCGGTTTGCCGGTGATGACAACGCCGCAAGCATCCCCGATGCAGAGGATCTCGCGGGCATGCGCCGTGAGCTCGTGTCGCAGGGGCGCGGCGATGAGATTGATCGCTACTTCCACTTCAAGCCGATCTACCAGCGCGCCATCATCGCGGCGGCGGGGCCAATCGCCAATTTCCTGCTGGCCATCACGATTTTTGCTGTGCTGCTTTCTGCGCTGGGTGAATGGGTGGTGCCGGCGCGGATCGCAACCGTCGTGCCGAATTCGGCTGCGATGGCGGCAGGATTTCAACCCGGCGACCTGATTGTCCGTGCGAACGGTCGGAAGATCGCGCGTTTCGATGACATCGCCGAGGTCGTTTCCGTTCGTGCCAACGTTCCGGTCCAGTTCGTTGTGAAGCGAGGAGATCGAGAGGTTGTGCTGACGGGCACGCCCCGCTGGCAGATGCGGACCGATCCGGTCGGCGGCGCGCAGCGTGTGGGCACCCTGGGGATCATCCCGGCCCAAACCCCCGAGGACTACGTCAATGTTCGGTACAATCCGATCGAGGCAGTACAACGCGGCACCCAGCGCACCTGGCATACGCTGGAGACGACTGTCTACTATCTGGGCCGAATGATCACCGGTCAGGTCAATGCCGACCAGCTGCGTGGCCCTCTGGGGATTGCCACCGTCACCAAGAACGTTGCGACGCTCGGCGCGGACAGTTCGCAAGGGATCCTGGAAATTGTTGCGCGGTCCAGCCTGAACCTGCTGCAACTGGTGGCAGTGTTGTCCGTCAGCATCGGGTTCATGAACCTGTTGCCTGTTCCGGTCCTCGATGGGGGCCATTTGATGTTCTATGCCTATGAAGCCGTCTTCCGTCGCCCTCTTGCGGCCAAGGTTCAGGCGGCAGGGTATCGCGTAGGCCTTGCGCTCGTTCTCGGATTGATGTTGTTCGCGACCTGGAACGATTTGCAGCGCCTGAATGTGTTCAAACTGTTCGGCGGCCTATTCTCCTAGGCACGTTCGTCCCTTAACCGGCTGATTCGATGTTCCAGACCCGCGCTTCCCGCGCCGCGCTTGCTTCCGGCCTGGCCCTCCTGTTGGGCTCCGCTGCCATTGTCGCGCCAGGGCTGGCCTATGCCCAGGCCGAGCGCGGTGGCGCGATTCAGCGGATTCTTGTCCAGGGCAACGAGCGGATCGAACCATCGACCGTCATTTCATATCTTCCGGTGGCAACAGGCGAAACCGTCGACCCGGCCAAGATCGACCTGGCGCTGAAGGCCCTGTTCCGGACGGATCTGTTTTCGGACGTCAAGATCGACTTCAGAAACGGCGACCTGATCGTCACGGTCGTCGAAAATCCAATCATCAATCGCGTGATCTTCGAGGGCAACAAGGGCCTGAAGGAAGACAAGCTGCGCGACGAGGTAACGGTGCGGCCTCGCGGTATTTTCACCAGGTCCAAGGTGCAGAGCGATGTTCAGCGGATCGTGGAGCTCTACCGGCGCTCCGGCCGGATTTCCGCCGAGGTCACGCCGCAGATCATCGAGTTGCCGCAAAAGCGGGTGGATCTGATCTTCAAGATCGATGAGGGCCCCAAGAGCGGTATCCTGTCGGTCAACATCCTGGGTAACAAGGCATTTTCAGACAATGATCTGCGTGACGTCGTCGTCACGGAGGAGACGCGCTGGTTCAAGTTTTTCTCCAACAACGCCAACTACGATCCGGACCGGTTGGAGTACGACAAGGAACAGCTGCGCAAACACTACCGCAACCGCGGCTACTATGATTTTCGGGTGACCTCTGCGGTGGCCGAACTGGCACCGGACAAGAACGGCTTTGTCATCACCTACAACGTCGATGAAGGCCCGCGGTACAAGTTCGGAAAGGTCCAGGTCGAGACCGAGCTTCAGAAGCTGGACAAGACCGTCCTGGAATCGTTGTTGTCGGTCCGTTCCGGCGAAATCTACCAGGACGAGCAGATCGAGCAGGCGACGGACGCCCTGACGTTTGCCGCCGGTGCCGCGGGGTTTGCGTTCGTGGACGTGCGCCCACGCTACACCCCCAACCGTGAAAAGGGCGTCGTGGACGTCACGTTTTCGGTCAAGGAAGGTCCCCGGGTCTACGTTGATCGCATTGAGATCGTCGGCAACACCCAGACGCTGGACTACGTCATCCG
>JANORH010000257.1:0-4186 GCA_031415215.1 Alphaproteobacteria bacterium
GCTACGATCTCCAGCGTATTGGTGTCGAGGCTGAACTTCGCGCCGGAACCCAGGCGGCGCCAGGCCAGGGGATCCAGCCGGACACTGCGGCCAATGGTGATGTTACGCACGACCGGCAGCGCCGGCGCCTGTTCTGCGCCACGCCGACTCTTGCCAAACAGACCCCGGAAGACCACGTCATTCATCCTTCTCGAAACCGGATCATAGTCGCATCTTGCAGACTGTCAAATGTACGCGTATGTATACGCGAACAAATGCGAAAGCCTAAGGACAAGGCGGCGGGCCTGAGCCCCGCGGAGCGGACCCGGCTCTGGCGCGATGAGCGCCAGCGTCTCGGGCTCGTGAAGCTGGAGCTCTGGGTTCCCCCCGGTGCCAAGTCCGATATCCAGGCCGCCGCCCGCTCTATCATCACAGCGTCGAGCCGCGGACCGGCGCTGAGAGACCCAAACCCTCCGCGAGGATCGTACCAGCTGGATCATGTCATCGACACCGATTGGTCGGTGAAGTCACTTGCCGAAGCGCTCAGTGACTCAAAATTGCTGCGCGACGGCGAGATGACTGCGCGCGTGCTGGAGGGGACCGACCCCGTCCTGCAGATCACCATGAACGAGTTCGGCGATCTGCCGATCTACCTGAGCGTCGGGATGGAGCAGATCGTCGTCTCCGCCTTGATGTGGCCGGTGGATGAACAGGTCAATCCGGCGGCCTTCAACGTCTTCCTGCTGAAGGCGCAAAAACTGGTGCCGCTGTCCAACTTCGGGATCACCACGGTGGCGGACCGCGACTATTACGAAATCTTCGGTGAACTCTCGTGCAAGACCACCCTTCAGACGGTGGTGATCGAGCTGCGCATGCTGGCCGAGAACGCCATTCGCGCCGCCGATGAGCTGCGCCAGAACTTCGCGTCTGCGGCCTAAAGGGGAAACCGGATGTCCATTTTCACCAAACTGATCACCCTGTTCCGCGGCACCGCCCATGAGGCCGGTGCCGCCGTCGTTGACGCCAATGCGCTGAAGATCCTGGATCAGGAAATCCGCGACGCCGACAACGCGCTGGGTCGCGCCCGCGACGACCTGGCCACCCTGGTGGCGCGCCGCCGGATGATCGAGAAGGAACTGCAGAACCTGAGCGATCAGGCGAGCCGCTATGAAAGCTCGGCCCGCGCAGCGCTCTCCAAGGGCGATGAAGCCCTGGCCATGGAGGTCGCCCAGCGGATTTCCGAGCTGGAGACCGACGTCACCGCCAAGACCCCCCAGCTGGCCGAGATGAAGGCCGCCGAGGAGCGGATGCACAAGACCATCGCCACCACCCAGCAGCGGGTCGAGACCCTGCGCCGCGAGATCGACGTGGTGAAGGTCAACGACAGTGTCCAGCGCGCCCAGGCGGCGGTCGCGTCGCAAGGTGCCGGCGCGTCGGCCCGGCTAGGCTCCGCCGCCGACAGCCTGAAGCGCATCAAAGAACGTCAGATGATCGCCGACGAGAAGTTCAAGGCCGCCGGCGAACTGGAAGACCGCCGCACCGGTGCCGACCTCGACGCGAAGTTGCAGGCCGCCGGCATCCTCCCGGGCCACTCGTCGGCCAGTGACGTGCTGGCACGCCTCAAGGCCCCCGCCGCCGAACCCATGCCGATGCTGGAGGCCCCGCACCTGCGCATCGAGGCCCAGCCGGTCAAGCGCGCCGAGGAGTCCTGAGGGCCAGCACACTCTGATCGTCATCGCCCGGCTTGTCCGGGCGACCCATGATCACCGAATCAGAAAGCTTGCCATGGCACTGCCGCAGACCACCCTCGAACGCGGAGATCATGGGTGGCCCGGACAAGCCGGGCCATGACGGAAAAGTGGGGGTCGTTCTGGATTCCAACACTATGAAACGCATCAAAACGCTCGAACGCCCCGGCTGGGATGCCCGCGCTGAAGCCCTAGGTTTCACCTGGCGCCACCTCGACGGGGCCCGCTACTGGGACGAACGCGCCTATTACCAGTTCACCCTGGCCGAAATCGAAGACGGCATCGAGGAACCCGCGCGCGCCCTTCACGCGCTCTGTCTTGATCTCGTGGGTGAGGTGGCAGGCAGCGAGGCTCTGATGGCCAAGCTGGCGATCCCGGAGGCGTCGCGCGACGACGTCGCCAACAGCTGGAAAGCCAGGGCCCCCTCGCTCTATGGCCGCTTCGATTTCGCCTATGACGGCACCGGCCCGGCCAAGCTGTTTGAGTACAACGCCGACACCCCCACCAGCATCTACGAGACCGGCACCTTCCAGTGGATCTGGCTGGAAGAGATGATCGCCGCCGGGCGTCTGCCGGCCGACACCGACCAGTTCAACAGCCTGCATGAAAAGCTGCAGGCCCGGTTCAAGGCGATCTTCCCCGCCGGCGGCTTTGTGCATTTCGCCAGCGACGAGGCGTCCGTCGAGGATCGCCAGACCGTCAAGTACCTGGAAGACATCGCCATCCAGGCCGGGATCGAACCCAGGTTCGTGGCCATCGACAAGATCGGCCTCGACGCGGATGGCCGGTTCGTGGACCAGGACAATTTCATCATCCAGGCGCTGTTCAAGCTCTACCCCTGGGAAGAGATGTTCCGCGAGGACTATGCCGCCAAGGTCGGCGGCTCAAAGACCCTGTTCCTGGAACCCGCCTGGAAGGCGATCCTGTCCAACAAGGGTCTGCTGCCCCTTTTATGGGAGCGCAACGCCGGACATCCCAACCTGTTGCCCGCGTTCTTCGAGGACGATCCGCGCATGGCCGAGCTGGGCAACTCGTACGTGAGAAAGCCGCTGTTCTCCCGCGAGGGGGCCAATATCGAGCTGGTCGCCAAGGGTCGCCGCGCCAAGGTGATGGACCAGGGCTACGGCGAGGAGGGCCATATCCGTCAGGCTCTGCACCCCATCACCCGCTTCGACGGCAACTATCCGATCATCGGCGCCTGGATGGTTGACGCCGAGCCCGCCGGGATCGGCATCCGCGAGGACCGCAGCCGGGTGACCAAAAACCTGTCCCGGTTCATCCCTCACGTGATCCTGGATTAGGCGAACAGCGCGCGCGACGGGCAGAGGTCGGCCACCGGGCAGTCCGCACATTTCGGCCGCCGGGCCACGCAGACATACCGACCGTGCAGGATCAGCCAGTGATGGGCGCGCACCAGGGCGGCTTCGGGCACGATGGCCATCAGCTCGGCTTCGACCTTGTCCGGCGTCTTGCCGGTCGCAAGCCCCAGCCGGTGAGCGACGCGGAAGACATGGGTGTCGACAGCGATGGCCGGCTCGATCCGCAGTTCGTTCAACACCACGGAAGCCGTCTTGCGGCCCACGCCGGGCAGAGCCTGAAGCGCCTCCCGTGTTAACGGAACCTCGCCGCCGTGCGTCTCGATCAGGATATCGGCCATCCGGATCACGTTCTTCGCCTTGGTGTTGAACAGGCCGATGGAGGAGATGAACGGCTTCAGGCCGTCTTCACCCAGGGCCAGCATTTTCTGCGGCGTATCGGCCACCTTGAAGAGCCGGTCGGTGGCCTTGTTGACCGACACATCCGTCGCCTGAGCCGACAGGGCGACGGCCACCACCAGCTCATACGCACTGGCATAGCTTAGCTCGGTGCGCGGATCGCTCTCCTGGGCCTCGAAACGCTCGAAGATCTCCAGGATGCGGGCAGTTTCAGCAGACTTCGATCCAGACCTCGACGTGCCAGCTCTCGCCATCCTCAGGCCGCCTCGAACTGCAGGGCTGCCAGCCGGGCATAGAGCCCGCTTCGCGCGACGAGGTCGTTGTGGGTTCCGGACTCGACGACGCGGCCGCCATCCATGACCACGATCCGGTCAGCCTTGAGCACGGTGGCCAGCCGGTGCGCGATCACCAGGGTGGTGTGGTCCTTCATGGCCGCGTCCAGGGCGCGCTGGACCAGTTGCTCGTTCTCGGCGTCGAGCGCGCTGGTGGCCTCGTCCAGCAACAGGATCGGGGCTTCACGGACCAGGGCGCGGGCGATAGCCAGACGTTGGCGCTGGCCGCCCGACAGGGTGCGAGCGCGTTCGCCGATTGGGGTGTCGAGACCCTCCGGCAACGCGGCCAGAAACGCCTCGGCCTGGGCGGCGCGAACGACGGCTCGAACCTCGTCCTCGGTGGCGGCCTCGCGTCCATAGCGGATATTGTCGAGGGCCGAGCCGGAGAACAGCGGGCTCTCCTGCGCCACCA
>JANORH010000258.1:0-3927 GCA_031415215.1 Alphaproteobacteria bacterium
CACGACCACCGGAGTTGCAAACGGCGTGCGGGTCGTTGACGATTACGCCCACCATCCCGTCGAGATTTTCTCGGTGCTGAAAGCGGCACGCGCCGTCACCGGTGGCAAGGTGATCGCGGTGGTCCAGCCGCACCGCTATTCACGACTACAGGACCTGTTCAACGAATTCTGCGCCTGTTTCGCCGACGCTGACACGGTGATTGTGGCCGACGTCTATGCCGCCGGCGAGACACCGCTGGAGGGCGTCAGCCGCGAGAGCCTGGTGGAAGGTCTGCGCCGTTATGGCCACCGCCGGGTAATGGCTTTGGGTGCGCCGGGGGATCTGGCGGCGATGGTGCGCGACGAGACCGCGACCGGCGACCTCGTTGTTTTGCTGGGCGCGGGCGACATCACCAGTTGGGCTTACGCCTTGCCGGGAGAACTGGAAGCCCTGTCGGCGTGACGGATTGGCGCGACACCCTGCCGACGGTGCGCGGCAAACTGTTGCGCGACGAGGCACTGGGCCCGTTCACCTGGTTCCGGGTGGGGGGTGCGGCGGATGTGCTGTTCCTGCCAGCGGACCAGGAAGATCTCGCGAATTTCCTCAAGGCCTTGCCAGACACGATCCCGGTAAACGTGCTGGGCGTCGGCTCCAACGTGATCATCCGTGATGGGGGGGTCGCGGGCGTCGTGATCAGATTGGCGGGGCGCGCCTTTGCTGGCGTCGAGGATGAGGGCAACCGGGTCGTGGCGGGATCGGCGGCGCTGGATGCCGCTGTCGCCCGCACTGCGGCCAAGGCCGGGCTGGCCGGGCTGGAGTTCTACGCCGGTATTCCGGGCACCATCGGTGGAGCCCTGACCATGAACGCCGGCTGCTATGGTGCGGAAACCAAGGACATTCTGGTCTCAGCCTGGGGCTATGACCGTACGGGCGTCCGGCGAGACTTTTCGCAGGCTGACTTCGGCTACACCTATCGCCACAGTGAGGCTCCTGGCGACATCATCTGGGTGCAGGCGACCTATCAGGGCCAGCCCGACGATCCTGCGGCGGTGCAGGCGCGTATGGACGAAATCACAGCGCGCCGCGAAACGACCCAGCCGATCCGGGAAAAGACCGGCGGCTCCACTTTCAAGAACCCGCCTGGCCATTCGTCGTGGAAGCTGGTCGACGAGGCTGGCTGGCGCGGCAAGCTGTTCGGTGGAGCGATGTTCTCGCCATTGCACTCGAATTTCATGATCAACACCGGCGAAGCCACATCCGCGGACCTCGAGGGTCTGGGGGAGGCGGTGCGTGCTGATGTGAAGGCCAGGACGGGGATCGACCTGCAGTGGGAAATCAAGCGGATCGGGCACCGCTGACGGCTGGAGACTTGACCTGAGTTGACCGTAGTCATGGTGAACGTGCGTTCGCGCGCTTACAGTAAGCCTATGCCGGATGGAACTGCCACGGCCCACCGCTACTGGTCCAAGCTGGCGACCACGCTTGCCGAAGGGTACGGGCTCGACCTTCTGCGCCGCGATGCCATGGCGGGCCTTACCGTCGCGATTCTGGCGCTGCCGCTGTCCATGGCCATCGCCGTCGCTTCGGGCGTTTCGCCGGACCGGGGAATCTACACCGCTATCGTAGGTGGCTTCCTGGTCTCTGCCCTGGGAGGCAGCCGATTCCAGATCGGCGGGCCGGCGGGAGCCTTCATTGTCCTGGTGGCCGCCACGGTGACGCGGTTGGGGATCGACGCGCTGCTTCTCACGGTCCTGATGTCCGGAGCCATGCTGACCCTGATCGGTGCGCTCAGGCTGGGGTCACTGATCCGCTACATTCCACATGCGGTGACGGTGGGTTTCACCAGCGGCATCGCAGTTACCATCGCGCTCAGCCAGATCAAGGACCTGGCAGGCCTGAAGCTCGTAAGCACGGAGCCCGGTCCGGTACTCCCGAAGCTGTTGGTTCTGGGTCAGGCACTCCCGACACTGAACCTCCTAGCCCTGGCCGTCGGCGTCGGCGTTGCAGTAACAATTCTGGGCCTTCGGAAGTTGAGTCCGGGATGGCCCGGGATGCTGGTTGCCGTGGTCGCGGCCACCGTTGCAGCGGCCTTGCTGCATCTCCCCGTGGAAACTATCGGCAGCCGGTTCGGCGGCATCCCCCACGGATTGCCAGTGCCGCATCTGCCGACGATCTCCCTGGAGCTGCTCATGGCGGTGTTTCCGGCGGCGCTCAGTTTCACCTTGCTGGGCGGCCTTGAGAGCCTGCTCTCGGCCAAGGTGGCGGACGGCATGACGGGACGCGTACACCGGTCGAATATGGAACTGGTGGCCCAAGGCGTCGCAAATATGGCCTCGGCCCTCTTTGGAGGGATCAGCGTCACCGGAACCATCGCGCGCACCGCAACCAATATCCGGGCCGGCGCGCGGACCCCGGTCGCCGGGATGCTGCACGCGGTGTTCCTGTTAGGCTTCCTGGCCGTTGCGGCACCCTTGGCAAGCTATGTGCCGTTGGCGGCGCTGGCCGGTATTCTGGTCGTCGTGGCCTGGAACATGGTCGAGCGGCGCGAGTTCGCCCGCCTGCTGACCCAATGGCGACCTGCCATGGTCCTGCTCGCGACCTTTGGCCTGACCCTGCTCCACGACCTGACCTACGGAATCATCGCCGGGTGTGGCCTCGCCGCCTTGTTCTGGATTGCCGCCAGGCTACACCGGAAGCTCACACGCTCTTGACCGAACCGTTGCTGTCCGCCACCGCGAGAAGCATGCCCATTCGATATCTGAGTCGCCCATGATCCAACCCCTCTACGGACATCATGTCGCCGTCCTTCTGGGCGGACTTTCCTCGGAGCGCGAGGTCAGTCTGGTCTCGGGCCGCGAGTGCGCGGACGCTCTGGAGCGCCTGGGTGCCAAGGTGACGCGGGTCGATGCCGGGCGCGACCTGGCCCAGGTGTTGGCCGGTTTGAAACCCGACGTCTGCTTCAACGCGCTGCACGGAGCCTGGGGTGAGGATGGCTGTGTCCAGGGGGTGCTGGAAACCCTGGGCCTGCCCTATTCGCACTGCGGCGTGCTGGCGTCAGCACTGGCCATGGACAAGGCTAAGTCCAAGGCCGTGCTGGCCGCAGCCGGTGTGATTGTGCCTGGCGGTGGACTGTTCAACCGCTTTGATGTGGCCGCCGCCCACGTGATGCCGCCGCCCTATGTAGTGAAGCCTAATGCCGAGGGGTCTTCGGTCGGTGTTTTCCTGGTGTTCGAGGGCGCGAACGGCCCTCCGCAGGACGTCGTGGCCCCGTCCTGGACGTTCGGCGATGAGGTGATGGTGGAGCCTTACATCCGGGGCTTGGAACTCGCCGTCGGCGTCATGGACGGCAAGGCGATGACGGTGACCGAAATAATTCCGACCACAGGTTTTTATGACTACGACGCCAAGTATGTCGCGGGGGGATCGCAGCACATTTTGCCGGCCAGAATTCCACACCATGTTTTTGAAAAGGCTAAGAAACTCTCCGAGATGGCGCACGCCGCACTTGGGTGCCGGGGGGTGACAAGGGCGGACTTGCGTTATGATGATATTAACGACGTTTTGGTCCTACTGGAGGTCAACACTCAGCCGGGGATGACGCCGACCTCGCTCGTACCCGAGCAAGCTGCGGCGGGCGGGGTGGATTTCGACCGACTGGTGCTTTGGATCACGGAGGACGCTTATGCCCGCGGCAGTGCGGGGGGGATCGCAGACCACGGCGAAACCTCGGGCGAAGACGCCCGCTAGTCCGACCCGGCGCCCTAAGGCGAAGGCGGAAGGGGGTCGTCGCAGCCTGACCCCTCAACATGTTCTGATGGTCGCTGGCGGGGTTCTGACCCTGGCGCTGGCTGTCACCCTGGCCACAGGCGGGCGCGGGCAGCGGATCGCGGATGCAGTCCGCTCCGGCGTGGACCATCAATTTGCCGGTGCAGGGTTCCGGTTGAATG
>JANORH010000259.1:0-2249 GCA_031415215.1 Alphaproteobacteria bacterium
ACACCGGTCACGGCGACACCTTTGCGAGCTCATTCACCGAGTCAGTCTTTTGCGCGTCGGATGCCGAAGAGCCAGCTTCGCCATCGCGACTGATGGTATCTCCATCGCGCCGGCCAACTGTTCCTTCGGGAGGCCCCAGAAGCTTGTACCGGCGATCCGGGCCGACATAGTTGGCCGCCTGCACAAACTGTCGGTCATCCTGGCCCAGCCACAACAACCGCTGCAGCAGGACACGCGGCACCAGAGGCTTGGCGACGGTGAAATTTGCGCCAACATCGCGTCCTCTGGTCACATCCGACGCGGGAGTGTGGCCCGTGATGATGACGATCGGCACATAACGCGCGGGTTCTGTGGCTTCATTGCGAATCCACTCCGTCAATTCGTATCCGGATTCTTCCGGCATCTGAGCGTCCGTCAGAACGATGTCGACGCCACCTCGCGCGATGACTTCTTTGGCGGCAGCGGCACTGCTGCACTTCGAGAGCTGGCGACCCCCAAAGCTGGAGATCACGTGTGAGATGATGGTCAGCGCATGGGCATTATCGTCAACCAGCAGGAAGTGGACCTTCTCAAGGTTGAGACGGTCCCCATCCAGCATGCGCTGCAGTCCGGCCATGGGTTTGGTCTCACCACTGATTCGCGCCACTCAGGTCAATCGAATGCCGACATTGAATGGCGGCGACAGAACCCAGGAGTTACGACGCTTAGTCGAGAGGGATTAACGCCCGGTTGAACCAATGCGCGAGCCTCGAAAGCCAACGTCGGGAATGGCCCGAATGGCGCTGGCCAAGGCTGGAAGTTCTGCGTCAGCGACTGTCCGCATGTCCAGCAGGAACCGGTCGTGTTCGATCCTCCCGACGACGGGCACAGATCCCGAACGCAGGCGGCGCGCGAGCTCTTCGGCACCCATCGCAGCACTGGTAATACCGAGGGCAAGACCGGGCAAGGCATGCATCGGCATGGCCCCGCCACCGGCGTACCCAAGCGTTTCAACAATGCTGCAATCGAGGGATTTGAGATCGGCGAGCAGGACCTGCAGTGCCTCTGCCCGCGCTGCGACAGTTGCCAAACTCTGCGTCAGCATCCGCAACACGGGCACGCTGACGACTGGATCAAACGGCGGTCGATAGAGACGAAGTGTCGCACCGAGAGCGGCCACGGACAGCTTGTCCAGCCGCAGCGCGCGGGCCAACGGGTGACGCGCCAGGGCGTCGATCAGGTCGCGACGACCGGCCACGACCCCGGCCTGCGGGCCGCCCATCAGCTTGTCACCGCTGAAGATCACCAGGTCGGCACCGGCGCGGACGCTGTCCTGGACGCGGGGCTCGCCATGGATCCCGTAGGCCGCCAGATTCACCAGCGCGCCGCCGCCCAGGTCTTCGATGATCAACAGGCCGTGCTGGTGGGCAAAGGTGGCAAGCTCCCCCAGCGACGGCGCGCTGGTAAAGCCTGTCATCCGGAAATTGCTGGGGTGGGTGCGCAGGATGACCCGGGCGTCGGGGTTGCCTCGTACGCCCTGCTCATAGTCAGAAAGATGCGTGCGGTTGGTTGTGCCCACCTCGACCAGACGTGCGCCGCTCTGCACGACAATGTCCGGCACCCGGAACCCACCGCCGATTTCGACCAGCTCGCCGCGCGACACGATCACCGGGGTTCCCGCCGCCAGCGCGGCCAGGGCCAGCATCACCGCCCCGGCGCAATTGTTCACCGCCAGCCCAGCTTCGGATCCCGTCACATCCGCGATCAACCGGTCGAGATGATCGTGGCGTGAGGCGCGGCGACCCTCCCCCAGATCAAGCTCAAGGTTGGCATAGCCGGCCGCCGCCAGCATCGCCGCCTGCGCCTGCGGGGCCAGGGGCGCGCGTCCGAGGTTGGTGTGGATCACCACGCCGGTGGCGTTGATGACGCCGAACAGGGTCTGGCGATCCGTGTCTTCCAGCCGTCGCCGGGCGTCGTCGAGCAGCGTCGCGACAGTCGGGATCACCGGCGCGTCGGTGATCAGCCGATCCCTGGCCTCGGCCAGGACTGCGCGCACGACCCGGGTCACCGCCGATGCGCCGAACCGGACGAACAACGCCAACGCAGCCGTATCGGAACACAGGGAACCCACCGCCGATTTCGACCAGCTCGCCGCGCGACACGATCACCTGGGTTCCCGCCGCCAGCGCGGCCAGGGCCAGCATCACCGCCCCGGCGCAATTGTTCACCGCCAGCCCAGCTTCGGATCCCGTCACATCCGCGATCAACCG
>JANORH010000260.1:0-2800 GCA_031415215.1 Alphaproteobacteria bacterium
GAAGGTGGAATCCAGTGACACGGTCACGCCGGACGCCCCCTCCATCTCCTGATAGGCGGTCTGGAACAGGGCGATGTCGGCAAAGGTCATCAAACAGCCGCCGTGCATCCGGTGGCCCGCGTTCATGTGTTTGGGCTCGGCGCGAAAGGCGCAGCGCATGCCGCCGTCAGGGTCCGGCCTGAAATAGAACGGCCCCACGACCTGATCGAAGGTGCCGTGCAGGTCGTACATCTGCCAGCCCGCGAACTCGCCCTCGGTGACGGTGACTTTCTCAACCATGCGAACCTCGCCTTCTTAGGGACCTATATACGTGCTTGACCCAGCCGACATAGCCCTGTAGGCTTCTCTTCATAGGAGAAGCCGCCGTGTTCAAGACCTTTAAGACCCTTCCCGAGATGTTCGCAGCCTTTCCGACCGAACAGGTCTCGATTGACCACCTGACGGCCATCCGTTGGGCGAACGGGAAGTTCTGCCCGTTGTGCGGCAACGCTGACGAGACGAAGATCGGCACCCTGACCGGCACCAACACCCACAAGTGCTACGCCTGCCGCAAGCGGTTCTCGATCAAGGTCGGCACCATCTTTCAGGACACCAAGCTGCCCCTGCGGACGTGGTTCGCGGCGATCTGGATGATTACGAACCACCCCAAGGGTATTGCCTCGACCACCCTCGCGACCGATCTGGGCATCACCCAGAAGAGCGCGTGGTTCGTCCTGCATCGCCTCCGCCATGCTGCCCGCACAGACAGCTTCAATGCGCCCCTGTCGGGCGAGGTCGAGATTGATGAGACGTTCGTCGGTGGTCGCGAGCACAACAAACACAACAGCAAGAAGACCGGGTCCAAGCGCGGCCACAGCGTCGAACTCAAGACGGTCGTTATGGGCCTCGTTCAGCGCGGCGGTGAAGTCCGTGCCGGTGTGATCGACAACACCCGCGCCGGAACCCTGCGTCCCATCGTTGAGCAGAACGTGGCCAAGGGCTCCACGGTCTTCACCGACGAGCATGGCGGCTACAATGACCTGCGCCACGGCTACGACCACCAGCGCGTCAATCATCGCAAGGGCGAGTATGTGCGCGGCAACGCCACGACCAACGCGGTCGAAAGCATCTGGGCTCTGTTCAAGCGCCAGTATGTCGGCACCCATCACTGGATTTCGCCGAAGCACATGGACGCCTATCTCAACGAGATGACGTTCCGCCTGAACCGCCGCGATCTGGACAAGGGCCAACGGGTCAACGGCCTCCTGTCGCAAGTCGAAGGCCCGATGCCTTGGAAGGTGCTGACCGCATGAGCGAAGCCCCGAAACCTGAAAGGCCCCTCTTCTTGGATATGGAGTTCGGCGAAGCCTTGGCCCGTTTCGCGCAGACGAAGCCGGAGGAGGTAACGCCGGCCCCAGGCCAAAAGAAGAAGGCCGCCAGGCCTGAGCCGAAGCCCGGACCTGACGACCCTCCTGTTGAGCCCACCGATTAGCGGCGGGGATGCGGAACCGGCTTAGGCCGGAAGTGTGGGCGTACACGGATAATCTTGCCGCCCGGGTGAATGCGCCGGTACTCTCGCACCGGGCCGTACGTCATCGTCGCCATGGGGAGATGGGCTCCGATTGGCGTTGATATATGGGCCGGGTTGTGCGAGAATTTTTGCTTTGTGGAGCGTCGTCTCGCCTTTCCCGGCCCGGCGATGCAACGGCGGTCAGACCTTTCGCGAGGTCTGGCCGTTGCCGTTTTCGGCCCCTAGGCCCATTGCGGCTACATCACACCGGCTAGTCCTCCCCCTCGGGTAGAACCTGCTTCTGCTTCCCGGCGGCGACCACGGGGTAACAGAAATCCAAGACTGCCCCGAACGTCGCGACAAACCTGTCGCGGTCGGTTTTGGTCCATCCGCCGCCATCCTGCGGCAGGCTGGCCAACAGGCCGGATAGCGCTGGGGGCAGGCCGGTGTTTTGGCCAGCCGGGGGTGGCGTGCGGCGGGTGCCGATGTGGCCGCTCAGGTGAACCGCCCCGCGCGGTGCAGGTGCGAGCGGCTTGCGGACGACCGCTGCCTTCCTTGCGACCGGGACCTTCTGCCTCTCCGGTCCGACGCCTGCGGCAGCGAACAATCCGCTGAACAGCGAGACCATGCGGGTCTGCTGGCCGACGGGCTTGTAGCTTCGGAAGGCGTCCCGGAGCTGGGTTTCGTCGGCAGTCGCCGGGTCAACAAACTGGATGGCATCAGCGTAAGCGCTGTTCAGCCACTCCCCCATGCGCTGCTTGTATTCCGACTCTGGTGCCAATCGCAGGCCTTCGAGAACCTGGCTCGGCTTTCCGTCCTCGGTAATCAGGTCGAGGGTGCCAAGGGCCTGAAGCGTTCTTGCGATCAGACTGGGGGAGACGCCCGCGCGAGCGAGCACATCACCATCAATCGGACTCGGCAGGCCCTTGTTGCGATGGCGGTCGATCAGGGTCAGCAGGGCGGACGCCGGGGCGTACGGTGCGGGCTGGTCGGCGGTAACTGGCATGGGCGAACCCTTCCGTTCTGTGGTTCACGCAAGCTAGCGTTTTGAACCACGGAAGGCAAATTGTGGTTTACGACAGTCGTGGTACGTTCTGTGGCTGAGCTAAATATTTGATTTATCACCAAAGATTGGCTATCGTCTGTCGGGTCGTACCGGACGAAAGGCAGATCACCATGACCGTCACATTCCCTGTGGATGATTCGCGGGCTTGGGGATGTGACGGTCATGGTGATCTGCCTTTCGTCCGGTACGACCCGACAGACGATAGCCAATCTTTGGTGATAAATCAAATATTTAGCTCAGCCACA
>JANORH010000261.1:0-1913 GCA_031415215.1 Alphaproteobacteria bacterium
CAATGGGGCCACCAGCCTGATGTTTGAGGGCGTGCCCAACTATCCGACCTCGTCCAGGTTCTGGGAGGTGTGTGACAAGCATCAGGTGGAGATCTTCTACACCGCGCCCACCGCACTTCGGGCCCTGATGTGCGAGGGCGATGCGCCGGTGACGCGCACCTCGCGCAGCTCGATCCGCCTGCTGGGCACGGTGGGCGAGCCGATCAATCCGGAGGCCTGGCTGTGGTATCACCGGGTGGTGGGCGAGGGTCGTTGCCCGATCGTCGACACATGGTGGCAGACCGAGACCGGGGCCTGCCTGATGACGCCCTTGCCGGGTGCTCACGCCCTGAAACCCGGGTCCTGCGCCAAGCCGCTGCCCGGTGTGATGCCGCAACTGGTGGACGCCGAGGGCCTGGTGCTGGACGGCGCGATCAGTGGCAACCTGTGCATCACCGACAGCTGGCCGGGCCAGATGCGGACGGTCTATGGCGACCATCAGCGCTTCATCGACACCTATTTCTCGACCTATCCAGGCAAGTATTTCACCGGTGACGGCGCGCGGCGTGACGCCGACGGCTATTACTGGATCACGGGGCGCGTGGACGATGTGATCAACGTGTCCGGCCACCGGCTGGGCACCGCCGAGATCGAGAGCGCGCTGGTGGGGCATCTGGCGGTCGCCGAAGCCGCCGTCGTGGGCTATCCGCACGATATCAAGGGCCAGGGCATCTATTGCTATGTGACGCTCAAGGTCGGCATCGACGCCACCGACGCCTTGCAGGCGGACCTGCGCGGCCATGTGCGGCGCGAGATCGGGCCGTTCGCGGCGCCCGACGTGATCCAGTTCGCACCCGGCCTGCCCAAGACCCGTTCGGGCAAGATCATGCGGCGCATCCTGCGCAAGATCGCCGAGGACGACCTGTCCAATCTGGGCGATATTTCCACCCTGGCCGAGCCGGCGGTGGTCGATGATCTGGTGAAGAACCGGGCTGCCCGGCGCGGCGACGACGAGATCATCAGCGATGGCCAGCGGGTCTCGACCCGCGAGATCGAAGCCGTGCTGGCCAACCACGGCGCGGTCGCGGAAGCGGCCTGCGTGGGCTTCCCTTCGGCCACGCGCGGTGAGGCGGTCTGGGCGTTTGTCACGCCTGAAGCGGGCGCCATGGTCAGCGATGTACTGGCGGCTGACCTCAAGGGCTGGGTCCGCCGCGAGTTGGGGGCGCATGCGGTGCCGGAAGTGGTGCAGTTCGGACCCCTGCCCAAGACGCGTTCCGGCGAGGTGGTGCGGCCGCTGCTGGAGCGGATCGCCGCCACCGGCGAGGCCGGCGATGTCTCGGGTCTCGCTGACACAGCGGTGGCGGACTATCTGGTGAAGACGCGGGCTGACGCCCTGAGCTGATGTCGCCAGACCTGCCGCCTGCGCTTCGCGGCGCCATTGACCGGGAAATGGCCGGGGTCTCTCGCCAGAGCATGGCGGCGCGGACGGCTGCCACGACGACGGCCTACCGCGCGGGTGGGACATCAGCGTCGGCGATCCGTGGCCGGGATGACGCGCTGGCCTATGCGCTGGCCCGGCTTCCGGCGACCTATGCCGCTTGCGCCCAGGTGTTCTCCGAGGCTTTGCGCAGAGTTCCGGGGTTTACACCGGCCAGCCTGCTCGACGCGGGTTGCGGCCCGGGGGGTGGCAGTTGGGCCGCTGTCGAGGTCTGGCCCAAGTTGAACGCGGTAACCTGGCTCGACGCCAATCCGCCCTTTCTGGATCTGGCGCAGCGGCTGGCGGTGGACAGCTCGCTTCAGACCGCCAACGTTCAGCGGGGCGATCTGATGGTTGGCGGCTATCCCGTCGCCGACCTGGTGCTGGCCAGCTATGCCCTGGCCGAAATCGAGCCGGCGGCGCAGGGTCAGGTCGTGACCCACCTGTGGAACGCCTG
>JANORH010000262.1:0-1719 GCA_031415215.1 Alphaproteobacteria bacterium
CAACGAGGAACGGCCACACGGTGCGATCGGCAACAAAGTCCCGATCCTGCTGACGAAATCGGGGGGCGTCACCAGCCCGTCACCCTGAGCGAAGCCGGAAAACTCTAAGCCTCGGCGGTCCAAGGTTGGGGGGCGGATCACCGGCGCTATGGCTTTCCAGCAGCTTCAACCATTCGATCACTTTCTCCCTCCCCGGAGCGGCGCTCTGACAGCGGGACAAGGGAACCGCCGCATCTCCTGCACTGGCTGGCCGGGCGTGTCGCCGGGGAAAAGCCACGGTGTACCGCGTGGCACCGAGAGCTGGCGCTGGCGCACTATTGTGGCGGTTTCATCCGAGATCGGCACTCGGTGTACGCGGCGCTGCTTCGTCATGGTCGGTGGTTTCGACCAACTCAAGTGTTCGAGATGGAACTGTTCGAACTGGGCTTGGCGCACCTCGCCCAGACGGGCAGCATGCTGCGGGAGGTCGAGGTCACTGGGGCGATGCCGAAGGTGCGGCCGTGGCGCTGAGTGGGCCTCGCGTCCGCCGCTGAAACCATATCTTGCCAAATGGCATATTATCTTTATATTCATGCCATAGAGGAAACGCAATGCAATTTGCCACGATCCAGCCCACCGCTTCCCGCCCTGACCTTCCCGCCATCACGGACGAGGAGGCCGCTGCCCTTGCACGCACCACGGTCAACCTGTTTCGCGCCTGGCAGTTGAGCGACATCGAAGCTCGCATTTTGTTGGGCGACATGGCGCAGCGGACGTGGGCGCGATGGAAGGAGGGCGGCATCGGTCGGATCGACCGCGATCTGCGCGCGCGTATGGCCATTCTCATGGGGATTCACAAAGGCTTGCGCTACCTCTTCACCGAACCGGCGCGTGGCTATGCATGGATCAGAAAGCCAAACAGTACTTTTGCCGGTCAAAGCGCGCTTGATGTCATGATGCGCGGAGAGATCACCGACCTGATCGACCTGCGTGCATATCTGGACGCTGAGCGCAGCGCATGATGAAAGTGCCGGTGCGCCGCGTGATCTGGTCGCGCAGCGTCCGGATCATCCGCTCGATCTATCCGCCGATTGACCTTTTTGAAGATATTGCTGACCCGGCAGATTGGGAGGCGCTGGCCTCGGCTGAGGCCAAGTTCAATCCGCGCATCCGCGACAGTATCGGCGATCTGGCAAAGGTGCCGCTGACCCGACGTGTCACCGGGCCGGGTGCCAGTTGGGTCATGGCGCCCTTCGTTCACTGCTCGCCGCTCCGGCCCGGGCGGTTCACTGATGGGACGTTCGGGCTTTATTACGCAGGCGACAGCACAGAAGTGGCGATTGCCGAAACCATCCACCATCACACCCGGACCATGCTGGCCACAGATGAACCGCAGGGCTGGACTTCGCATTTCCGCGAGTTGATCGGCTCGGTCGACGCAGACTTCGATGATGTGACCGGCCGGAACGATCTGCTCCACCCAGACGATTATGCCGCCTCTCAGGTCTTTGGCAGCGAACTGCGCGCAGTTGGTTCAAACGGCATCTTTTGGCCCAGCGTCCGCTTTGCTGGCGGCAACTGCATCGCCGCTTTCTGGCCGGATGTGGTGCCGATCCCAACTCAAGGGGCGCATTTCGCTTACCACTGGAACGGAAGTGCTGTCGACTATGTCAAACGGCTGGATACCGGAGAGATCAAGAGCGTGCATTGAAATGCGGCCATATGTCTTCACACATTGAG
>JANORH010000263.1:0-5089 GCA_031415215.1 Alphaproteobacteria bacterium
CTTCGATGCCCACGGTATAGACCGGCGATACGAAAAGCGCCTTGCGGCCCGTAACCGGGTGGGTGCGGACCAGCGGGTGGACGTAGGTCTTGTCGGCTTCGGGGCTGACGATGATCGGCATGGCGCGCAGGTGAAGTTCGCGCGAATAGGCGCTCTGGGGGCCATAGGCGCGGCTGGCCGAATGCACCGCGCGCAAGGGGGCCAGTTTGTCTTTCGTGGCCTGAGGCAACGCATCATAGGCCGAGGCCGCGTCGCAATAGAGGGTGTCGCCGCCCACCGGCGGGATGGTTTCGGAGCGCAGGATGGTGGCGGCGGGCGGCCTGGCCTGAAAACTCCAGTCAGAATGCCAGTTGCCGCCGAACGGCGTCACCTTCTCGTCCGGCTCACGGCGGACCTCCAGCACGTTGGGATGCCCCTCCATCGGCTTGACATAGGGGTCGTCGCCGAAGGGGCCGATCTGCAGGGTGAAGGCCTCGAGTTGGTCAAGGGTCAGGGGTTGTCCGGGAAACACCACGACGCCGTGTTGCGCCCAGACATCCTTCACTTCCCTCAGCGCGGCGGCCTCCAGAGGTCGCGACAGATCAACCCCGGTGATCGCTGCGCCGAAGCCTGACGGCTGGGGGGCCACCTTGATCGTCTGCCAGGCGCTTTGCGCTTCTATCGGCATGGTTCATTCCTCCGTTGTCACTTTAGCATCAAACACCTGTTTGCGTCCGCCACGGCAAGCCTGTAATCGAACCCGACCATGGCTGCATTTGACTCATCCGAAGACAAGCTCATCTCGCTCACCCCGGACCGGGAGGTCGACGTGCGCGCGACCTTCGGCGTCGATGTCGACATGAAGGTGCCCGCCTTCACCGATCGCGACAGCCACGTGCCGGACCTGGATCCGGCCTATCAGTTCGACCCGGAGACCACGCGCGCCATCCTGGCGGGCTTCGCCTTTGATCGCCGCGTCATGGTGCAGGGTTATCACGGCACCGGCAAGTCAACCCACATCGAGCAGGTGGCCGCGCGCCTCAACTGGCCGCTGATCCGGGTGAACCTGGACAGCCACGTCAGCCGCATCGACCTGGTCGGCAAGGACGCCATCGTCCTGAAAGACGGCAAACAGATCACCGAATTCCGCGAGGGCATGCTGCCCTGGGCGATCCAGCGGCCCATCGCCCTGGTGTTCGACGAGTATGACGCCGGTCGTCCGGACGTGATGTTCGTGATCCAGCGCGTGCTGGAGGCGCAGGGCAAGCTGACCCTGCTGGACCAGAACCGCGTGATCCAGCCCAACAAGTGGTTCCGGCTGTTCTCCACCACCAACACCATCGGTCTTGGCGACACGACGGGCCTCTATCATGGCACCCAACAGATCAATCAGGGCCAGATGGACCGCTGGTCGATCGTCACCACGCTGAACTATCTGGCCCACGACGTGGAAGCCGAGATCGTGCTGTCCAAGGCCGCGTCCTACAACACCGTCGAGGGTCGCCGCACCATCAGCGCCATGGTCCGCGTCGCCGACATGACCCGCAACGCCTTCATGAACGGCGACATCTCCACCGTCATGAGCCCGCGCACCGTGATCACCTGGGCCCAGAACACCGAGATCTTCGGCGGCGACATCGGCCTGGCGTTCCGGATGACCTTCCTGAACAAGTGCGACGAGCTGGAACGCGGCACCGTCGCCGAGTTATTCCAGCGCGCGTTCGGCACCGATTTGCCTGAGAGCACGGCGCGGGTGCGGGTGGCTTAGGGGCTGTTGAAACCCCTAGCTCAAGGCGTCGGCGAGGGCTGACGACGGGCTGAGGACATCGCCCGGCGCGGAGATCACGTTGCTGGCGAGCGCGATCGACAGGCCGAGCTCCGGATAGATGACGAGGCTGGCGCGACCGCCCTCCTGGGCACCGGCGTGGTGCCAGCGCGGGCGGCCGACCTTGTCCTTGTCGACCCGCCAGCCCAGCCCGAGCGGCGGCATAGTGCGGGTCGCCTGGGTCAACGGCGTGAACAGCAGCGCGCGCTCCTGCGGCGTGATCACGGATTTCGGCGTGTCAATCAATGCGGCACCGAAGCGGGCGAGGTCCGACGGCGTCATCACGAACCCGCCACCCGCCCATTTGTAGGCCGGGTTGGTCTGGCGCGCATTGGCCCAGCCGTCCGCAACCAGAGGATAGCCGGCCATGCGGTAGTCCCCCGTCGGGCCGTAGCCGCGGACCCGCATGGGTCGAAGCGACTGGGGGTCATCCTCTTCCAGGCTGGCGACACCGAACGGTGCTCCGATCTCAGCCTTCACCAGCTTGGGAAAGGGCTGGCCGGCCGCCGCCTCAAGCACCAGCGACGCCAAGGTGTAGCCAAAGGTCGAATAGGTGATCTGTGCGCCGGGCGGGCCGATCAGCGGATCGTTGATGAAGGCGTCCAGTATCTGTTTATTGGTCGGGTAGACCCGGAAATCCAGCGCCCCGCCGGGCGCGTTGCGGTCAGCATCGCGACCGATGTAGTGGCGCACCCCGCCCTGGTGGGTGAGGAGTTGCCGCAGGGTGGTCTGGCGGTGGTGGTCCGGCAGGTCCTTGAGCCAGGTGGAGATCGGCGCGTCCAGGTCGATCAGGCGGCGT
Source organism: Alphaproteobacteria bacterium (assembly GCA_031415215.1). GTDB lineage: Bacteria > Pseudomonadota > Alphaproteobacteria > Caulobacterales > Caulobacteraceae > Phenylobacterium. The sequence goes on from JANORH010000263.1 coordinate 2,604, forward strand.
GTGACCAGCCGGGCGGCGGTGGTCGTCGTCAGGACCTTGCTGACCGAGCCCAGCTTGAAGCGGTGCGCTGGCGTGGCGGCCACGTCCAGTTCGAGGTCGGCCTTGCCGTACGCCGCCGACCAGACCACGCCGGCGGGCCTGGCCACCGCGAGGGACAGCGCCGGCGTTGGATTGGCCGCATACAGGGCCCGGGCCACGGCATCGGCACGCCCACCCTTTGGCGACCCCTTGCGTTGGGCCTGGGCCATCGCCGGCAGCGCAGCCAGGGTCGAGGCGGCGAAGACCAGTTGGCGACGGCTGGTGTTCAGGGAGCTCATGGTTAGTCTCCGGTTTGGGAGCGCCGCTAGAGCACGACAGCTTGAAGTGGATACCGGTTCAAGCTGTCGTGCTCTAAACGTAGGGGAACGAGCCTGTTTATCCGTTTCAGATGATTCCATCTGAAACGGACAGGCTCTAGGCAGCGGGTGTCAGGTCCGGGGCACGGCGGCTCAGCCACCACACCGGTGCCAGGAAAATGAGCGGCGTCAGCAGGGCCACCACAGAGTCCATGGGGCGGTCCGCGCCGGGATCCGGTAGCCGCAGATCGAGCAGGGCCAGGAAGGTCGCCATACCGACGGCGGCAGCGAGGACGACAAAGGCCTGCGGTCGACGACGCGCCAGTTGGACTGCGCCAATCGCCAGCAAAGCGGAGACAAGCGCCACGATGGCGATCTGCCAGGCGGGATAGCTCTGGATGAAGCGCAAGGTCAGGTCCGTGCCCGGGTCGGTTCCCAGATCTGCGGGCTTGATCGCGGAATTCGACTTGATGGCGACCAGCAAAGCGGCGGCCAGGGCGCTGAAGCCCGCCCAGGCCAGGGCGAGGCCCGCAAGGGTCCAGCGGGAAAGAGCGGCAAGTGTCATCATGTCTTCGATCCTTTGTGCATAGCTCGCCCGAACGCAGCCAAGGGCGAACGCCAAGGCCGCGACAGGGTCCGGGATGTGGTCGAGTTCGACCCGCATGGCGCCCACCCAGTCTCTGTGGACGGGCGGCATGACGCTTGCGGCGTGGTTCAGCAGGCGGGTGGCGAACAGATCGAACGGACGGCTCATGCCAGCCGCGCGATCTGGCCGGTCGGCGCAGGGCGGACCAGGGCAGCGGCGACCGACTGGCCCAGGCCGGTCAGGCGATAGGCGTGGCGCGAAGGTCGGCCCGGCTGGCTTGGGGGACGCCACTCGGCCTCCAGCAAGCCCTGATCGGAGAGCCGGATGAGCAAGGGATAGAGCGTGCCCGACTTGAGGCCCGTCTCCCGGGAAAGGTCATAGCCGTATCGCCAGGCCTGGGGCCGGTCGAACAGCGCGGCCAGCACGGCGCGGGTCTGTGGCGATGGAGTTCGACGGCGGATCATACCATCAATCTATATATGTAGAATTATTCGTCAATCGACATATGTAGAATTAAATGACGGGTTGCGCCCGGCCCCACTCGCGCCGCAGAGAGCGAGTGATCGGACGCCGTCCGGGTGGCTTAAAACGGTAGAGTATAACCGCAGAAGACGCCGAAATCCCACGGGCGTCATCCCCACCCCCACGGTGTCATCCCGGTTTTGGCGATAGCCAAAGACCGGGACCCATAAGCTCCTGTTTCGAGGCGAGGTCACGGCGTCGCCGCTGCGGCGCTATCCGGAAGCGTCGGCGCTTGTGGGTCCCGGTCTTTCGCTTGCAGCGAAAACCGGGATGACAGCATTGGGGCGGATCGATCAAATTCAGGCGTGAAAGAGGCCAGCCGCCTTTCTCAGCCCTCACGAATACCGCACTTCCCCGCCCATCGCGCCATCCCCGCCCCTCACTTCGCCCAACGCCCAGGCCAGGTCGGCGAGGTACACGTCCGCCACCTGCGCATGGAACGGCGACAGCATCAGGTGCAGGCTTTTGGGCTCCGTCGCCAGGCTGGTGAACCAGCCGCGTTCGCGGAGTTTTCCCCAGATGGCCTGGCAGTCCACGTCCGGGTGGGTGAAGGCCAGGATGCCCAGCTTCGGTTGGCCAAGGACCGTGAAGCCTAGCGCTTCCGCGCCCGCCGCGATCCTGGCGCGGGTGGCCGTGACCAGCCCCTGCTTCTCGCGGTAGCCCGTGACGCCCAGAAAATTCATCACCGCCCAGGCCGCCGAGATGGCGCCGCCCGGGCGCGTGCCGGCCAGGGTGGGGGTGACCATGCGGCCGCCGGGCCAATCCCTGAAGTCGAAGATCATGAACTTGCGCAGCGCCGCCGTGCGGAAGAACACGGTCGAGGCCCCCTTGGCGCAGTAGCCGTATTTGTGCAGGTCGGCGGACATCGAGCGCACGCCTGGCAGCTCGAAATCAAAGGGTGGAATGTCCTCGCCGTTCATCCGCACGAAGGGGGCGATGTAGCCGCCGACGCAGGCGTCCACGTGCAGCCACAGGTCGCGGGCTATGGCCAGGTCCGATAACGCGGCGATGGGGTCGATCAGGCCGTAGGGGAAGCACGGCGC
>JANORH010000264.1:0-1930 GCA_031415215.1 Alphaproteobacteria bacterium
GCGCTGGAAGGCTGGCCGGGTCATCAGGTTTTCGAGGTAGCGCAGGCAATGGGGCTTGTAGCGCGCGTCCAGGCCCAGCGTCCGCCCCAGCAACAGGGCGTAGTGGACGGTGATGTCGGCCATGGTGAAGCGGTCGGCGCAGAGGAATTCGCGACCATCCTGCAGCGCGGTCTCCACGCTGCGCAGGCGCGAGAGGTACCAGACGGAGTAGTCCTCGACAGCCTGGGGAATCCGCCGCGCCTCGGGCTCAAGTTGCGAGTAGCGCAGCACGATGGTCTGCGGGAAGGTCAGCGTCGCATCGCTGCGGAACAGCCAGTTGAGGTAGTCGCCATAGGCCGGCTCCGACGGATCGACCCGCAGGGTGTTCGGCGTGTGGGTCTCGGCCAGATACTGGCAGATGCCCGACGACTCCGTCAGCGTCAGATCGCCGTTGGTCAGGGTCGGCACGGTGCCCAGTGGATTGATGGTCAGATAGCCCGGATAGCTGGCCCGGGGCGGGAAGGCCATGTTGACCAGTTCGTAGTCCAGCCCCAGTTCCTCCAGCGCCCAGAGGGCTCGCAGGGACCGCGCATTCTTGCAGTGATAGAGTTTCATGAGTTCGAAATTCCTGAACGATATCTATATATTATCGGTATTTCCTGTACGCTACGACGCCAGCGCGAGCGCCGCCGCTTCCTCGCGCACCCGCTGCGGGCCGCCCAGCATCTGGCGATTAAAGCCGATCCGCTTGAACCAGTAGTGCAGCCCGACCAGATCGGTGAAGCCCATACCGCCGTGCACCTCGGTGGCGGTGCGGGCCACCATGGTGCCCACCTCCGACAGGTGCGCCTTGGCATGGCAGGCGGTCAGTGAGGCCTCGGCCGGCAGGGTGTCGAGGGCATAGCCCGCATACCAGACCAGGGCGCGGCAGGGCTCAAGCGCCGCGGCCATCTCGGCGCACATGTGTTTGACCGCCTGGAACGAGCCGATCGGGCGGCCGAACTGTTTACGCTCGGCGGCATAGGCCACGGACCGGTCCAGCATCTCCTGCGCCGCGCCCAGGGTATCGGCGGCATACATCACGCGGCCGGCGTCGATAAGATCGCGGATCAGGCCGGGTGAGGCGTTCTCCAGCGGCTCGGCCTCGACGTTGTCGAACTGCAGCTCACCGGTCGGCCGGGTAACATCTATGGTGATCAGCCGGGTGCGGGTCAGGCCAGGCGCGTCGGCGGCCACCAGGCTGAGGCCGCCATCGCGGTCGGCGACCACGTACACGTCGGCTTCGAAATCGACGGGAAACAGGGCGCGCCCGTTCAGGCGGCCGTCGCGGCGCACCACGCTGGCCCCCTCACGTCCGCCGGCGAATTCCGAGATGGCCGCACCAGCGATCAGCTTGCCGCTCGCCAGTCGTGGGAGCCACTGATCGCGCTGTGCCCTGCTGCCGCCGCGCTGGATGGCCAGAGGGGCCATCACACTGGCCCCGATGAAGGCGGCGGGCGCGACGTGGCGACCCAACACTTCAGCGCTCAAGGCGGCGTCCAGCAACGACAGACCGCTGCCGCCATGCTCCTCGCTGATCAGCAGACCGGTTACCCCAAGCTGCGCCAGACCGTCGGCGACGTCGGTGGCGCGGCTCTCGCCCTTGGCCGCGAAGGCGCGAGCGCGCTCCAGTCCGCCTGCATCCAGCAGGAAACGGTGCACGCTGCCCTGCAGCATCACCTGCTCGTCCGAGAGATCGAATTCCATAGGGACCTCAGACGCTTGCGGGTTTGGGTTCGCGAGGCATGCCCAGCCCGCGTTCGGAAATGATGTTCTTCTGGATCTGGGACGTGCCACCCCCGATGATCAGGCCGAGGAAGAACATGTAAGAGCGTTGCCAGCTGCCGGCACCGCGCAAATGCGGCGAGCCGGTATAGAGCAGGCCAAATTCGCCCATCACGTCGATGGCCAG
>JANORH010000265.1:0-1582 GCA_031415215.1 Alphaproteobacteria bacterium
CGCACCATCGGATAGCCGGTGTAGACATAGGTCAGGCCATAGACCTTGCCCGAAGCCTCCACCTTGCGCGCCAGGTCCAGAGCCTGCGCCAGATTGAGCGTCGCGGGCTTGTCGCTCATCACGTGCAGCCCGGCGTCCAGCGCCGCCGCCGAGATTGCAAAGTGGGTGTCGTTTGGCGTCACCACGGCTACCAGTTGGGCACCATCCGGCCGCGCTGCCTCGGCGGCCAGCATCGTTCGCCAGTCGCCATAGGTGCGGTCTGGGTCGATACCCCACATCCGGCCTGCCTCAGCATTGCGCCCGGCGTCACGGCTGAAGGCCCCGGCAACCAGCCGGATACGGCCATCCAGCTCGGCCGCCATGCGGTGGACCGGCCCGATGAAGGCGCCCGGCCCACCACCCACCATCGCCATCCGCAAGGGGCTCAACGCCGTCATGGTCAGGCGACCAGCTTGGCCAGGAAGTCGTGGCCGATCTTCGCTGCCTCGATGCGCGGCCGGGTGAACGGCGGCTCCTGTTCCAGATAGTAGCCGCGCACGCCTGCGGCCCAGGCCGCCGGCAACAGGGTCTTCCAGTCCAGCGTGCCCGAGCCTACCTCGGTCGGGTCCATGCTCAGCACATAGTTGGGCTTGGTGGAGGCCTTGATGTCCTTGACGTGCATCTGGGTGAACCGGCCCTTGTGGTGGGCGAACACCTCGGCGGGATCGCGGCCAGCGGCGGCCACCCAGCCCACGTCCAGTTCAAACGACACCAGCGACGGGTCGGTGTGTTTCAGCAGGATCTCAAAGCCGTTGGTGTCACCCAGCGGCGCGAACTCGAAATTATGATTGTGGTAGGCGACCTTGATGCCGGACGCCTTCAGGCCCCGGGCCTTGTCATTCATGAAATCGGCGTTCACTTTCCAGTCGTCGGCGGTCATCCCGGCCCCGATGCGGCGCAGTACGCCGCCCCGGTCCTCACCCGGCTGCGGCTTCAGGTCGAACCGTTCAGGGATCAGGAAGATCGGCGCCACCGCCGTCTTGACGCCCACGGTGTTGAGCGCCGCGCCCAGCTTGCCCAGGTCGTTATTAAAGGCCGCATCGTTCGGCCCGCCACGCGGCTGGACGTGGACGCTGGGACAGACCAGCCCGGTCTTGTCGAGCGCGGCCCGTACCTCGGCGGCCCGCGCCAGCAACAGGCCCGGCAGCTCGACCGCGCGATAGCCGATCCCGGCCACGGCCGCGAAGGTGGCGGGCAGGTCGACCTGCGCTTCCGGACCCAGGGTATAGAGCTGCAAGCCGATAGGCAGGCCGTGGCGCGTGAAGAACGGCTTGGCGGCGGCCTCTGCGCCCGTCGCGGTCATGGCCGCAAGGCCTGCCGCGAGGAAGCTCCGCCGGTGAAAATCGGACGACATAGGGGGCATGGAACGTCTCCGTCTTGGGACATGGTCAGGTCTCGGCCACGGGTTCGGGGCCACGGGTCGGCGGGCGGAAGAACAGCGCCAGCAGCACGACGGCCAGCAGCGCCATCCCGGTGGGGACCAGGAACGGGCTCTGGTAGTCCACGGTCTCGGTCACCACGCCGGCGGCATCGGTTGCAGCAA
>JANORH010000266.1:0-11233 GCA_031415215.1 Alphaproteobacteria bacterium
TCGGCCAGAGAGGGCTGGGTTACGGACAGTCGTGGCGACCGCATCGCCGAGAAGCTGACCAGCGCCGAGGCTTTGACCGGGGTGATCAACAAACGGCGCGCGGTCAGTGAGCTCGCCGGGTCCGCCAACGAGCGGGTTCTACGCGTTGACATTGGCCCACGGAAGAAGGGTCAGCTCTACAAAAACGGAGAGACCGTCGATCTGGCCGTCACTCACAAGGGTGAGGCTGCGTGGTTGACGGCTTTCAATCTGGCCGGTGACGGTACGGTGCAGCGTCTCTATCCGCTTGAGGGCGACGGCGATGGCAAGATGGCCGCTGGTCAGGTTCGAGTCGTCATGGCCAGAACCCGCGCATCCGCGCCTTTCGGGGTCGACAGTGTGGTTGCGATCTCGACACCGACCGAACCAGCGCTGCTTCGCCAGGCGCTGGCGCGAATGGACGGCAAGCGCGATGCGACCGCCGCCGCCGCCGCCGTCCGGGATCAACTGGATCAGTCCAGGGGCAAGGCGGCGATGTCGCTCGGGGAACTGTACACCGGGCCGTAGGGGTGCTCAGAGCAGCCGGGCCGCCGCCAGCCGTGCCACGGCCTGCGCCCGATTCACGGCACCCAGTTTCTTGCGACCGTTGTCCACGTGAAACCGGACGGTGGATTCCGCAACACCCAGGATTTTCGAGATTTCCCAGTCAGACTTGCCTTCGGCGACCCATGCCAGCGCGTCGCGTTCCCGATCAGTCAGCTTGATCTCGTCGGCCTCGGGCGGTGCGGCAAAGGTCATGAGGCGTTCGGTCAGCATTAGGCCCGCCAGCTGAATAGCCAGGGCGTCGCCCGGTGCCAGATCCGGGTCGCGGAACCCCAGATGCAGTGAGGCGATGGTCCGATGACGGCCATATGACGTGGCACAGACGGCGTCGGCGATACCAGCTTCGCCCATAGCCTCCCAGTAAGTCCCGTAAGATGCCTGCTCGCGCGGTGCAAAATCGGTGAACATGTAGCGGGTCTGTCCGCCCCGGATCGCTTCCAGCAGCGGATTGTTTTCGAAACAGACGTAGTCAAATGCCGCGCCGCCAGCGCGCCAGCTGTCTGGCGCGATCCGCTTGATGATCCCGCCGGCCGCGAAATGACTGCCCGACGTAAGCGACGTCAGCGGCCGCCGATAAATCCGGGTCTGCAGGTAAGAGGCGCCCAGGTCGCTCAGGGACGCAAAGAAGCCCTCGCTCGCCGCTTCCGGCGTCGGCGCTGTAATCGCCGCTTCGGCAATCTCCAGGGCACGCTTCAACATGGGACAGGCGCTTCGCTCAGCCAGTTCTGTCCGCAGTCTAGCAAGACGTGGACCAATTGAGAACGCGTTCGGTCAACCCCTCGATTTCGTGAGGTACCCGGCGCCAGTTCGTTCCGCGACACTCGGCCCGGAGTGATCGTCAATCCGGCGATCCGTCACGCATGACGATAGTGGGAGTACAAGTAATGAAAGCCAGAACCAGGACCGTTTCGCCCAAGCGCGAACTTTCAGGGCTCATGTTCGCCGGAGCCTTGGCGGCTATCTGCACCTTCTCAACGGTTGGAACGGCAAGCGCCGCCGGATTCTTCCAGAATTATCAGGTGAACACTGACTTTGATGTCAGACATATCGCTCTCTATCAGGCCACTGCCCCCAACGGCCTCGGGGGCGGCCTGACGAACAGCTTCAACGTCAGCGCGCCCGGCACGACCATTACAGACCCTTTCCTCAAGTTCGCTCCGATTACTGCCACATACTTTCTCGGCGTCAGCGACCTGGTTGGCCAGATATCGTTTTCCAATGACGATGAACAACCGCCCGAAAGACACCTCATCCTGGCGTTGAATGAGGCTTTTGCGGCCAGCACAATCAGCAGCGAACTGGATTTTTCCGCGCTCTTCAGTGGATTCAACGAACTCAGCCTGATTGATGCGTTGGTTCTGCTGGATACGCCTGATCTTGAGGAGGGCAACCCGGGACGCGATGACCAACTTGCAGCCAAGGATGCGGCTTACTCACTCTTGTTTGGATTCTCGGACTCGGTCGTGTTGGCGGGTGGGGCCTTCGGCTCGATCGATACCTACTCAATGGTTTCGTTCTCTACCGCGTCGTCCTTCGGTTCGCCGGGCATCAGTTTTACAACCAACGGGCCGACCGGCCCCGTTCCTGAACCCACCACCTGGGCGCTCATGATCCTGGGCTTCGGCAGTGCGGGCGCGATGCTCCGCCGCCGCCGCCAATCCCAGACCTTCGCAGGCACCTGACGCAGCAATCCTGCAAAGGGGCTGCGGCGGGCGGACACGTGTCAACCGGCCGCCGCAGTCATTCTTTTGGTCTGCGATGAAACGCGTCTTGCCAAAGGCGCGGTATTGCGTATTTTCCGCGCCCTCGCGCCAAACCCTCCGGGGTGCGGTGTCGGGACGGGTGCTTAGCTCAGTTGGTAGAGCAGCTGACTCTTAATCAGCGGGTCGTGGGTTCGAATCCCCCAGCACCCACCATGCTTTTGGTGGACTAAGGCCCTGTCGTTGTCGCGGAGCCAATCCACCTGAACCGCCAGGCCGGTTTGTACCTTTATTGTCAGACTTGAAGGCCGATCTGGCGTTACGGCCAAACTGACCGGGGGCTGTCCCGGCGTGGCTTTCTGGCCGCCGAAAATCCACAATCATTAATAATAACAACTGGTTATGAAATATGCACCAGCCCTCGTCAGCCCTCAATTCTTGGCACACCAGACCGTCAACTTGTGCGGCTGGATATACAGCGACTTGTGACAAACGCGCCGAAACCTTGCCTGACAAATCGGGACTTACAGGGTGCCAACCGCCTCCGCCTTACTTCAACGCACGGATCTTGATGTTGCGGAACGCCACGTCGTTGCCGTGGTTTTGCAGCGCGATGCCACCCGTCGCGCCGGTCGCAAATACCGGCCAGCGCTGGAACTTGCTGGCGGCGACCAGGGCCTTGAGTTGCGGCGATCCGATCTCGTAGCTGGCGACCTCCATGCCATTCAGCCAGTGCTGAACCTTGCCGTGGTCGACGATCAGGCGGGCCTGATTGAACTGGCCGACAGGACGCGTCATGTCCATCGAGGGCGCCACCAGGGCGAACAGACCACCCGCCTGTTCCTTCGGCGGCTCGCCGCGGCTGTTGTCGAGGATCTGGTACTCCGGCCCACTTTCGTAGGGCGCTTCACCCACTGGCATGACGTGGAACATGACGCCGGAATTGCCACCCTTGCTGATCCGCCAGTCGAAGGTCAGCTCAAAGTTGGCGTAGTCGCCTTCAGTGACGATGTCTCTGGCAACCTTGGGGTCGGGGAACAGGATACCCTTCTCGACCTTCCAGCCGGGGCCGATCTGCGCCTGTTTGAAGGCCCGCCAGCCGGATGTGGTCTTGCCATCGAACAGCAGGGCCCAACCCGCCTTCTTCTCCGCCCTTGTTAAACTGTTGTCGGCCGCAACCGCCCCCGTGCCGAAGACCGCCAGAGCCAGAGTGAGCACCAAGGGTTTCATCGCCACGACCTTCATAATCCAAGCTTCTTCAGTTCGCGCTCCAGCACCGCCTTGACCGCCTCGGACGGGCCCGGATCGCTGACCCGGGCGACGTTGCCGATGTAACCGATGTCCTTGAAGCCTGCCTCGGTGGTGTAGTAGGCGCCGACGGTCAATTTGCGGAAGCTGATGAAAAACGGCGTGCCGTGCAGCGCCTTTAAGGCGGCGTTGCGCTCCGCCGCACTCGCCTTCAGCACCTTGCGGCCCAGGTCGCTCAGGCCCGGCACGATCTTCGAGCGACTGGCCACCTGATCGGGGTAGGGCGCGCTCACCCATTCATCGATAAAGTCAGGGATGCCCAGCGCGCTGGCCGAGGGCGCGGTGGCCGACGCCGGCAGGATGTAGTCCGCCAGGATGGCCGCGGTTTGCAACTGGTCCGGGGTCAGGATGCGCGGCCACGCCGCTTTGGCCGGGTTGACCAGGTTCGGGTCGGTGCCATAGCCTTTTGCCTCAGGCCTGCCGCCGATCTTTGGGCCATAGACCACCACGCCAGCGGCGGCTGCCGTCGCGGCCCCGACGATCCCGATCCAGGTGAGGGCGGTGCGGCGGTCAATCTTCGAGACATAGGGCTTGGGGGCATCGTCTTCCATCACAGCGCTCCCTGTTTGGCCAAGGTCGCCAGGTGGTCGCTCGACCGCCAGGCCAGCGCCAGGATCGACAGGGTCGGGTTCTTGTCCGGGCTCGACACCAGCACCGCGCCGTCCGTCACGAACAGGTTGGGCACCGCCCACGACTGGCCATATTGATTGACCACGGAATCCTTGTCGTTGTGACCCATACGCACGGTGCCCACCTCGTGGATCATCTCGCCGCCCTTGGAGATCGCCTTGCGGCCATCGGTCTCGTAGCCGGGCACGGGCGTGCCGCCCAGCCGGTCGATCACCTCCAGGAAGGTCTGCACCATGTGCGCCGCCTGGCGGATCTCCGCGTCGCCCCATTTCCAGTGGAACCTGAGCACCGGGATGCCCCACTTGTCCTTCACGTCCGGGTCAAGCTCGCAGTAGCAGTCATCGTTGGGGATCATCTCGCCGCGACCATCAAAGCCGATACCGCTGCCGTAACGGCTGCGCAGCTTTTCCCTCAAAGCGTCGCCGACCAGGGTCTCGTCGTCGCCCACATAGCTGCCGATGCCGAGCGACGGCATACGGCGGCCGCCGCCGATCTCGATGTGATAGCCGCGCGGGAAGCCCAGCTCCGTCTGCTTCTCATAGCCCCACCAGGGCACATAGGTGTGCTGCGTGCCCTGGCCGTCGTCATTGGTGGGTGGCAACCCCTCAAGGGCGGGAAAGCGCCCCTGGACGCCCAGGCCGACGCTATCCATCAGATAACGCCCGACCATGCCGTTGGTGTTCCCCAGACCGTCGGGGAAGGCAGCGCTCTTCGAGTTCAACAGGATCCGCGCCGTCTCGCCCGACCCTGCCGCCAGCACGACAGAGCGTGCGGTCACCGAGTGGTGCTTACCGGTCTTGCGATCCACATAGCTGACCCCCTTGGCCTTACCCGCCTTGTCCAGGTCGACCTGATAGACCAGCGCATCGGTGGTGATCGTCAGATTGCCCGTGGCCATCGCGGGCGGCAGCAGCACCGTCGTGCTCTGGAAATTGGCACCGATCGAACAGCCGCGCCCGCAGGGGGTTGCAAAGATGCAGGTGTTGCGGCCCTCCATCGCCTGGGTGACCACCGCGCCGTGCATCGGGATCACCGGTATTCCCATGTCCCGAAAGGCGCGTTCGTAGAAGATCTCGAAGGCTCGCGGCGGCGCGGACTCCATCAGGCACCCGGCAGGTGAGTCCGGGGTATTCAAAAGGCCCCGTGGCGGCGCGGCACCTGACACCCCGATCAACCGCTCGGTCTTGTCGTACCAGGGGGCCAGATCGTCATAGGTGATGGGCCAGTCATAGCCCAGGCCGTCGCGGCTCCGGGGCTTGAAGTCCAGCTCACCGAAGCGCAGGGCGATCCGCCCCCAGTGGTTGGTGCGACCGCCCAACATACGTGGCCGCCACCACATGAAGGGCTCGGAACCCTCCGCAACCGTGAAGGGCTCGTTCGGAACCTCCCAGCCGCCATCTACTGTCGCGTCGTAGAACCCAAAGGGCTTGTCCGGCGTGCTGGCACCCCGCAAGGGGGCCTGCGCCGGAATATTGAACATCGGCGTTTCGGTGGCCGGATCATAACTCCGCCCGGCCTCCAGCATCAGGACCTTCAGACCGGATTTCGTCAGGTGATAGGCGCTCATCCCGCCACCGGCGCCGGAACCGACGATGATCACGTCGTAAGGTTCGCTCGCCATGTTTCAGCCCCCTGTTACGATTGTTGTTTTGCGCACGATGGCGCCTTTAGCCGGCCTCGAACAGGTTGAACCGCGTGCCGCAGATGTCGACCCGATCCTCCGTCACATAGCACCCCCGTTCACGCGCCTTGCTCAGGATGTGGCGGCGATCGCGTACCGCGAGATCCAGCCCGCCCAGACCAGGGCCGCGATTGTCGGAGGTCCCAACGAACCGCAGTGTGGCGTTGTTCAGGGCAATGGCGAGCTTCCCATCGTTGGAGACGAGCGGCAGGCCGAGGACTCTCGCCCACAGGTCGGCGAGCGCCATGGGTTCGGGTCCTTGCAACTCCACCCCAATGATATCGACTGTCACATCCTGGCGAACCTTGTCCTCCCACCCGTTGCCGCCGACTGGCATCCAGTGTCCGGTGAGGTCCTGGTGCTTGTCCCATTCAACCTCGAGGAAGGCCGCGATCATGTCACCAGGATGCAACTGGCAAAGGTTCCAGCCATCGCGCTGAGCCTCGTAGGCAACCCGGACCTCGCTTTCGAGCGCGCGCGTCCGCACCGCCTGTTGATTGGCAAAGGTGTCCGCCTGGGTGATCACCATATAGCCACCGTCGCCGCCGCGCCGGTCCAGATAGCGGCCGCCGGCAGTGCCCTCTCGCAGGGGCGCAACGACTTCGAGGAAGTTGCGGCCAATCGGCAGCAGCGTGTTTTCCAGCCCGAAGGCGCCAACGCCCGGGTCAACATAGCATCGCTCCAACCCCAGTATATTCGTGAGGTCCTGGATGACAGGCTCCAGCTTGTGGGCCACCAGGCAGATCTGTCGCAACTGGATCGTCATGGGCTTGGCTCCCCGGTTTCAAGCCAGCCTGACCGGCTGGACGTTTGTGACTGTTAGGCCCAGTGTTCGCAGCTGACGGGCGTCGGCGACAGCAGGAATTTGAATTCCAGGCTGCAGGTCGGGCAAGAAGCGCGGGAGACAATCATGGCCTACGAGGACCTCCTTTACCGGGTCGAAGGCGGGGTCGCCGTGATCACGCTCAATCGACCGGACAAACTGAACGCCTGGCGCGCCGAGATGGAACGCGAACTCCGGCTTGCGATGCGGGACGCCGGCTCGGACCCGACGGTGAGGGTGATTGTGCTGACCGGCGCTGGGCGCGGTTTCTGTGCCGGAGCTGACATGAACGGTTTGCAGTCCACGGTCGCGGCGGGCCAGGCGCGGGCCGGCTCGCCGCCGCCGCCCGCCGCCCGAGGGCCCGCACCATTCGACGCGGCCAGCCGTCCTGACTATCAGCGCCAGTATTCGTATTTCCCGGCGGTGCCAAAGCCGATCATTGCAGCGGTCAACGGTGCCTGCGCCGGCTTGGGGATGGTCATGGCGCTCTATGCGGACATGAGGTTCGCGTCCGACGCGGCGGTCTTCACCACGGCCTTTTCGCGCCGGGGTCTGATCGCGGAGCACGGGATATCGTGGCTGCTGCCAAGGCTGGTGGGCATGGCCCATGCAGCCGACCTGCTGTTCAGCGCGCGCAAGATCCGCGCACCGGAGGCGCTGGCGATGGGACTGGTGAGCCGGGTGATCCCGTTGGCTGACTTTGAAGCCGAGGTCATGGCCTATGCCCGGATGCTGGCGACCGAGGTCTCGCCGCGCTCGCTTGGCGAGATCAAGCGCGAAATCTGGGATGCCCAGTTCCAGGGCCTGGGCGAAGCCATTGACGCCGCCAATGCCGATATGCCGGGAAGCTTCGTATCCGAGGACTTCAAGGAGGGCGTGGCCCATTTCGTGGAAAAGCGAGCGCCGGCATTCACCGGTCGATAGCCTCAAAACCGCAGGACATACGCATCGTGATGACCGAAACCAGCGCCCCGATGGGCTACGATGTTGCGGCGGTCGAGGCCTGGATCGGCCAACATGTGCCGTCGCTTCGCCCGCCGTTGACCTGGATAAGGCTGGAGGGTGGCCACTCCAACCTGACCTATCGGATCGACGATGCGGGTGGCCAGGCGGCAGTGATCCGCCGACCACCGCTGGGCGAACTTTTGCCGAAGGCACACGACATGGCGCGCGAATGGTCGCTGATCCGGGCGTTGTCGGGCACAACGGTGCCGGTGCCCTCGGCGCTGGGATTCTGCGACGATGTGTCGGTGACGGGTGCCAGATTCTACGTGATGGGCCACATCGCCGGTCATCCGCTCTACAATTCTGACGATACGCGGCGCTGGGTGCCGGAGGATCGGCGGACCGCCATGGCGCACTCCTTCGTCGACGCCTTGGCCAGCCTGCATGCGCTGGATCCCGATGCCGTTGGGCTAGGCGATCTGGGCAAGAAGGAAGGGTACATCGCCCGCCAGTTGAAGACCTGGTACCGGTCGTGGACCGCCTCCATCGAACCGGCGCAGCTGGACGATCCCCGGGCGCACAGCCTGAAAGACTTCTTCCTGGCAAATGTCCCGGATCAGGGCCCTGCCAGAATCGTGCATGGCGACTATGGCGTGCACAATTGCCTCGTGGGACCCGATGGCACCGTGGCTGCGGTGGTGGACTGGGAGATCTCGACGCTGGGCGATCCGCTGGCCGACCTGGCCTATGCGCTGAACCAGTGGCCGGATCCGACAGATGCCCTGTCGCCGAACCCGCTGTCGCCTACATCGGCCTCCGGCTTTCCCACGCGCACGCAACTGGCCGACCGCTACGAAGAGCGCACTGGGCGAGACCTGTCCCGGCTGGACTTCTACATCGGCTTCAATCGCTGGAAGACGGCGGCGATCAATCACGGGGTCTACGCACGCTATATGGAAGGTAAGAAGAGCACCGACGGGGTAGACCTCGACGCGTTGCTGCAGACGGTCGACCGCAGTCTGGGCCTGGCTGAGGCTGCGGTGGAGCGACTGTGACCGCTAGCCCGGCATCCAGTTGCCATGGGCACCATAGGGGATGCGGCGCGGCATGGTTATGGTCGCGGCAGGTGCGCCGTCGAAATCCTGTGCGTTCAGGATCACCAGCTGGGATACGTCGCTGGCCTCATCGTGCTTCAGCGCCATCACCCAACCGTCGTCTTCCGCTTTGGCATCCTCTCGGGGCACGAAAACCGGCTCGCCAAGCCGACTTTCAGACCCGAAGTCGCGGGTGATGCGTGCGCCCGAACTCAAGTCATATTTGTAGAGATACTGGCCCAGCGTCAGGGTCGGTGCTTTGTCGTTCAGGCTGGCGGTGTAGCCAAAACGGGCCTTCAGGCCGACAAGGCTATCGTTGATGCGCGGGAAGTCCGCGCCGGCATCGTCCAACTGTTCCTCCTTCACGGTGCCGCTGGCCAGATCGATGGTCCAGCGCCAGAGTCGGCCGGTGGTTGATGCACCGCCGTAGAGGTTCTCGAACCCGCCGACCATCGCCTCGTTCTGGCGGCAGACATGGATCACGATGGTGTCACCGTCCTCATAGGCATTCACCGGATGGAAGACGTAGCACGGGTTGATCTCGAACCAGCGGACCTGACCGTCGGCACCATTGCGCGCCATCACGCCCAACCGGGCCCCGGCCTCACGCCGGAATTGCATCGGTGCCTCACCCTTCATGGCCGCCTTGAGGTCGAACACCACTGGCAGGTCCATGAACACCACGTGGTTCCGCGTGATGTTCCAGTCGTGCATCATCACCGGATTGGGCAGGTCGATAGGTTCGGCCTCGACCACTACGCCCGCCGCATCGACGCGGTAGTAGGTAAGGTAAGGCGCGCGCGCCAGCTGGTAGCCGAAGAACAGCAGTTCACCCGTCACCGGGCACTGGCGCGGGTGTGCCGTCATCGACCCTTCAAGTTTGCCGCCAAAGGTGTGGGCGCCCAAGGTGTTCAGGTCACGGTCTACCGCCCAAGGCAGGTGGGCTTCTTCCAAAGCCAGCATCTGGCCGGCGTGGCGGATGATGTTGGTATTGGCGGGCGAGGCTGCGGGGTCGAACATGCCGCCCATAAGGTTCAGGTCGCCCTCGAAGTAGGGCGTGCGTACGAAGCGGTTGCGGTAACGGGCCCGACCGTTTTCCAGACTGACTGAGTGCAACATGCCAGTGCCGGCGAACCAGTGCTCGCTGTGGCCGGTGCGCGGGTTCATGCCGGCGCGGACGTAGTCACCGTTGAGTTCCGCGGGGATTTCGCCCGTCACCGTCAGTGGCCCCGCCTCGATCTCGTCCAGAACCGGCGCCCAGTTGCCCTGGAGGTGCCATGCAACAGCGTCTGGGGTCTTTACGGGGGCGTTCATGGGCCGGTTTCCTCATTTGGTTGCTGGCAAGGTCTCGCAGACCAGCGCACTTGCCAAGGCCCTTGTCGGCTCATGGTCGTTCGCCATTGGCTTGCGAAGCGGGGCGACCCGGTTTCAACTCGGGCATCAAAGGCAAGGGGTTACGAATCGTGGGCAGCGGGCCGGTGAATTTCGACTATCTGGAAGCCTACGCAGGTGGCGACCGGCAGGTTATCGCCGAAGTGCTGGCGTTGTTCCAGGCGCAGGCAGAAATCTGGGCTGTCGAACTGTCCAATCCGCAGGACGGATGGCGCGACCTCAACCATATGATCAAGGGCGCGGCGCGCGGCATTGGTGCCGTGGCCCTGGGCGATGTCGCAGATCGTGCCGAGGCCGGTGACTCGTCCATGGCTTCTGACGTTCAGTCGGCCTTGGGTGAGGTGCTGACGGCTATCAGGTCGTACCTGGGTATCAAGCTGTGAGAACCTGTTTCGTGTAGGTTTCCAGTAACAAACTGAAGGGGCGCCCGTCGGGCGTCTGGAGTACGGCCCGATGCTGTAGAACTTCCGCGGGCGGCGATGCGAATGTCTCAAACGCGGATGCCAGACCGACTTCCAGGTTTGACGTCAGGGGTTCGAATAGCAGTTTCGACGACAGGGTGCGGCGCTGGAAGCCCAGTGCCCCGACGACCACGCCAAACGGGGTCTCGCCGACCAGCAGCTGTGCGTTCATCTCGTCCGTCAGGCGATCTGGCAGGTACCAGTTGTCCGCCCGGCATAGCACCAACTCGCCGCACATCAGATCTACGCGGCGATGCCGGACCGGCGCATCGGCTGGCGCACCCATTTGGTACCGGATGGTTTCTGAGGCCACGGCATTGTCCACGGCGATCACCTTGCGCGCCCGGATACGCGGCGAGGCGGGATCGCGTCGGTCGCACAGGGATTGAAGTACGGCCGTCGCACTGTCCTGACTGAGCAGGTCAGAATTGAGAGCCTGGAGTTGCACCATCATCCGCCGACACTCGGCAAGGCTCGGCGTCGATAGACCCGGGCGATCCACGGTCAGCATCAGATACCGGCACCGTTATCGATAGCGCGGAGCGCATCTTCGTGGGCGATCGCTTCGGCCTCGATCCAACTGATGAACGCCTTCACCTGCGGCAGACGTCCCTTGG
>JANORH010000267.1:0-2560 GCA_031415215.1 Alphaproteobacteria bacterium
CTCTAGCCAGACAGGTCGCCGGGCGTGTCGATGTCAAACAACACCCCGTCGTCAGGACTTTCGACGCGGGCCACCCGCGAGCCCAGCGCCTGCAGGATGGGTCGCGCGCCGGTGTCGCCGGACAGCGTGGCGACCGCGCCAAACACCACCCGCGCCAGCACCACCGGATGGCCGCGACGCCACCGGAACACCGGCGCTGCGGCCGGCGCACCGGCGCTGACGGCATCCGCCAGTCCCTGGAGCACGGCCTGCGGCACGCGCGGCATGTCGCCCAGAAACACGAACACGGCCTCAGTTCCCGGCGGCAGGGCGGCGACGCCAACCCTCAAGGACGCCGCCATCCCCTTGGCATGGTCCGCCGCATGGATACGGCCAATGGCAGGGTCGAATGCGTCGATTGAGGCCGAAACCTCCCCGGCGTCGGCCCCCGTCACCACCGTGATCCCCGATACCGGCGCGGCCCGAGCCGCAGCCAGTGCGGCATGCAGCAAAGGCGCACCGTTCCAGTCAGCCAGCAGCTTGCGTCCGCCAAACCGGGTCGCTGAACCGGCGGCCAGCACCAGGGCATGAAACCGCTTCTCAAACTCTGGCCCTGTCGCCACGCGCCCGCTTCCCCTATCCTGCGTCCAGAATGACGCCCTACGATGACATGACCGCGCCGAAACCGGCGCCCCTGATCGACGGTTTTGGCCGCACGGTGTCGTATCTGCGGCTGTCCGTGACCGACCGCTGCGACCTGCGCTGCGTCTATTGCATGGCCGAGCACATGGTCTTCCTGCCCAAGATCGAGGTGTTGAGCCTGGAGGAACTGGACCGCATTGCCACGGCGTTCATAGGCTTGGGCACACGCAAGCTACGCCTGACCGGCGGTGAACCGCTGGTGCGCAAGGGCATGATGGATCTGGTGACCGGGCTGGGTCGCCACCTTCGCAGCGGCGCGCTGGAGGAACTGACCCTCACCACCAATGGCACCCGCCTCGTGGAGTTCGCGCCGCGACTGGCGGAAGCTGGCGTGCGCCGGATCAACGTCTCGATGGATACGCTGAAGCCCGACCTGTTCCGCGCGCTCACCCGGGGTGGCGACCTGGCCAAGGTGCAGGCCGGCGCGGCGGCGGCCCAGGCTGCGGGCCTCGCAGTCAAGATCAATGCCGTTGCCCTGCGTGACGCCAATGCCGCCGAGATTCCGGATCTGGTGCGCTGGTGCCACGGCCACGGCTATGACCTGACGCTGATCGAGACCATGCCGATGGGCGAGGTCGATGTAGACCGCACCGACGAGTATCTGTCGCTGAAAGAGGTTCGCCGCGAACTCGAGAGTTTCTGGACGCTGGAGGATCTGGCCGTCACTACCGGCGGCCCGGCGCGCTATGTACGCGTGGCCGAGACTGGCGGACGGCTCGGTTTCATCACCCCGCTCAGCCACAATTTCTGTGAAACCTGCAACCGGGTGCGCCTCACCTGTACAGGCACGCTGCACACCTGCCTGGGCCAGGAAGACGCCACCGATCTACGCGCTGTGCTGCGGGCGGGGGCCAGAGATGCAGAGCTGGTCGAAACCATCCGGGCCGCGATCGCGATCAAACCCAAGGGCCACGACTTCGAGAACGCCCGTAAACAGCCCGCCGTCGCCCGGCACATGTCCACCACCGGCGGCTGACATGGCGCGCGTCCTGCTGTTCGGCCGTTTCCGCGACCTCGCCGGCTGGCGGGAGCGGGACGTCGAGGCCGCCACGCTGTTTGGCCTTCGGACCGCCCTGACCCGCGAAGACCCCGACTTCGGTGCCGCTCTTGAGGACCCCGGCGTCCAGGTGGCCGTCGACCAGACCATCGTGCGTGGCGACGTGCCCCTCGGCCCCCGCAGCGAGGTCGCTTTCCTCCCGCCCATGAGCGGCGGATGATCCTACTGACCGAAGCCCCGTTCGACCCGGGCGCGCTCCTCACCGGGTTCTCGAAAGACCGTACTGAAACCGGTGCCATCGCCACTTTCACCGGCATTGCGCGGGCCGAACAAGGCTCCACCACCATCCTCGAACTCGAGGCCTACCCGGGCTTCACCGAAACCGAGATCGGCAAGATCGCCGCCGAAGCCCACGCGCGGTGGAGCCTGCACGACCTCGCCATCCTGCACCGCGTAGGCCGGATCGCACCCGGCGAGCCCATCGTCTTCGTCGCCACCGCCGCCGGCCACCGCCGCGCCGCCTTCGAAGCCTGTGACTTCCTGATGGACTACCTCAAATCCCGCGCCCCGTTCTGGAAGAAGGAACACGGCCCCGACGGCGCAAGGTGGGTAGAACCCTCGGCCCAGGATCACGCGGATCGGGCGCGGTGGGGGTAGGGTTGCCGTGCGGTGATCGACTAAGGGAACAGATCGCTCCCAAATCTGCTCGTCATTACCCGGCTTGTCCGGGTAACCCATAAACGCAGGCGGTCTTGAAGGAACCTCAGCGGCGACGCCTTCATCATTTTCGGCAAGTGCGGTGTTTATGGGTTACCCGGACAAGCCGGGTAATGACGAATTTTTTGGGGTGTTGAGCCCCCGGACCCCACTCCGCCGTCTGAA